>JAPLGY010000100.1 GCA_026389955.1 Caldilinea sp.
CGCACCAGGCGCTGTCGACTCGTAGCGCAGCAGCTTGGTCACGGCGCCGGAGGCTGCATCGATGCGCGCCAGACCGGCTTCCAGGTCGTAGATGAAGCCAAGAGAAGCCCCGCTGGCATAGAGTGTGCGCCCATCGGCCCCCCAAACTGTACGTTCCAGGATAGGGGACTGGAGTGGCAGGGTTGTCCCGTCCGCCAGGGTGTGGAGGAAGCTGACCGGTGGGCCACCTGCGGAGCCGTAGACCAGCAGCCGCTGTCCGTCTGGCGACCAGCTGGCGGGCCAGAACTCCTGCGTACCCCATGTTTCTACTACGGCTGGGATCAGGGTTTGGTAGTCGGTGGTGGGGCCGGCTGCCATCAGGTAGAGGTTTCCCACGCCAAAGACAATCGACTGTCCATCGGGGGAAAAGCGAGGAGCGCGGACAAAGACGCCGGGGAAGGGATTCGGGCTGCCGTCGTCGATCAAGGACGGCCCTTGGAGCTTGACCACGCGGTTCCCGCCGCGTGCGTCGGTCTGAACAAGGCTGTTATTGGTGACATAGACCAGGTCGCCAGAGACGGGTGCGACATCGAAGGCTGTGATCGAAGCACCTTCGTTGGTGAGCTGCGTCACGGTGGTCGCGTCGCGCTCCATGCGCATGATCTGGCCGGAGGCGCGATCGATGTAATAGAGCGGGGCGGGCAGGGCGAACGCTGCGGGCGCAGAGGGAGTCTGTGCCGCCGCCGGTGTGGCCAGTGTCGCTGCCGGCGCTTGCGGTGCCGTCGTCGGGGTAAAGGTGGGCTGTGCTGGCTGTGGCGTCGCCGTCGGCGTGGGTTCGGCACCGCCACAGGCCACAAGCAACATCCCTGCGGCGATCAGGCTGAACAGGTAGAAAAAAGATCTGTGGATCATCTGTTGTCTCTCCAAAAGTACGGCTGATTATCCTGCAGGGCACTGACCTGCACTCGCACAACCAAATGGGCCCTGCGGTGCCCACCAAACCTTGATACTTGCATCGCCAGCCTTCTCATAATATTCGATGCGAACCGTGTGGTAGCCTGGCATGATCCGTTGTATACTTCCTGTTTCTGTGCTCCAACCATCCCACCACTTGTTGATCGGATTGAGATCATTCACCCAGACCCTCACCCCATCGTCGCTCTGCGTTGTGAAACCATAGTCCCCAGCCTCAAACCAGAACTTGCCTTCATACCTTACGAAAAAATAGTCTGAAGCAACCACTGGAGGCCCTCCGTGTCCCCAGCTCTCACTCAGCTTACTGCTCGAAGTATTCCACTACGACGTAGGTATCGCCGGCCAGGGGGAGTATCTTGTCGATCGGGCGAACCGATCCCAGCCGCCAATCATCGATCTCGAGTCGATTGTTGACGAAAATTCTCACGCCATCGTCGACCCGTGCGCTGATCCGATAGTTGCCGGGTGCAAGATTGCTGAAAGTTCGCGTGAACCGGGCTGAAAAATCGTCGACGGGGAAAGGCATATTGCCGAGTAGGTTGACAGGCCCATGGTACCCCCAGTTGACGTTGAGCTGTTCACGGGCGAGTGGCTCCCAGTTTGCGGCCAGGCCAAAAGCGAGAGAATCGGTGCGCAGGTCACGATTGGAGAAAAACTCAGCGCGCCATGGGGCTGGTGCAGTCGGCTGCACGCCACCGATCCAGGGTACGGCATCTCTCGAGCCTTGGGTGAACCGCAGAAGTCGAACACCTTCTGAAGATTCCTTCAGCCATCCCACTCCCTGTTTGTCACAATACACATTAAACCAGTCAGTTTCGCCGCGGCTGTCGGAACCACGCCCGGTCACCTGACATCCTGTGCCAAAAGGCAACTCGAAAGTATAGCCAAAATCCTGGCCTGGCCCTTGCCGCAGCCGCAAAAGAGTTGCAGTGGTCTCCACTCTGACAAGGCTCTGCGTTGTCGGTGCAGCATGGGTGGCGGCAGGCAACGCTGTGCAGAGCAAAGTCAGCAGGAGCAGAAGCGTAGGGATTCGTACAGGTTGTACCATTGAAATCACTCCTTGTTTTGTGATTGACTAAACGGTGAAATCAGGCTGGTGTGGAGAGGCTGCCAGCCTCTCCACACCAGCCTGATTTTTGTGCACTTACTTCGCGACAGTTGGCAGAAAAACCCGCTCCCACTGCCCGACAACCGTGCCGACGAGAGCGCCGTAGCCGAGGGCGGTGCGGCCCGGGCGCCCGCTGCCATCGGTGACCTCGGCGTACTCCGGTCCCATATAGGTGGACTGCCCGGGTCCTTCGATCCAGTTCAGCAGGGTGGGCACACTGGCGTAGACGCCAGGATAACCGGCAGCTGCGCACTTTGGTTGGTCTTCCGGTGCCCATCCCCAACTGACGATGCCCACCTGGAGCCAGCCCCCCATGCCGTCGGGCACGACCAGCGGGCCGCCGCTGTCACCCTGGCAGGAGTCTTTGCCTCCTTCGGGAAAACCAGCACAGATCATGCGGTCGGTGATGTAGTCAGGTATATCAAACAGGGTCGAGTAGGCGGTGTTGCAGCTATTCTGGTCGACGATGCCGACGCTCACCTCATGAAGGATGTCAGGGTATTGACCTCCCGAGGCAAGAGAGCCCCAGCCGGTCACGGCGGCCACAGTTCCTGGCCGATAGCGATCTTCGTCGGCACGCGTCGCCAGCTGCACCAGCTGCACAGTGGCTGAGAGCTGCGCCGGCTCTGCCAGGCGCAGCAGGGCGATGTCGTAGTCAAGGGTGTAGGGATCGTAGTTCGTGTGTAGGGCGGCATAGCTGATGTCGAGGATCTGTCCCTGTTCGAGCTCGGTCAGATCGTGCGCACCCACCCAGACGCTGATGCGGTCTGCAACGCGCTCTGTAGAGCCTCTTTGCAAACAGTGGGCTGCGGTAAGCACCAGATCGGGCGCAATCAGGGACCCGCCACAAAACTGGACATTGGTGTCCTTGGAAAGCAGGGCGACCTGCCACGGCCACTCACCCGGCTCCGCCAGGCCACCGCCGACGATGTCTGGTGCAGAGGCGGCGGCGGCCTGTGCTGGCTGGCCAAGCTGCGTCATCCCAACAAGCACATCAACAGCCATCTGCACTTCGGTGGTGTCACCGGCGGCCAGAGGCGGCAGCTGCCAGGTGACGACGCCATCTGCATCGACGGTGCCGCCGCTGCGGTGCAGGGCATTGGTGGGCACGACAGTGTGCACGGTCAGGGGCTCAGAAGTGCTGACCCCTTCGTTGACGATTGTAAACGTGTAGGTGATGGGGCTGACGGCAACAGCTGTCGGCGCATCCATGAAGATATCCAAGATCACATCGGCGACTTCGACCGCTGCAGCGGCGGTCGTGCTGCTGCTCCCGAGAAGATCGAGCGTGGCGACCACGGTGTTGGTGAGCACGCCGCGTGTGGCCAACCCCACCTGCGTCTGGTAGGTTACGGTAGTCGTAACCCCTTGGGTGTCCAGCTGCCAGACCAGAGTGTTTCCGCTTGTGCTGGTTGGTGTCACGTTTGCGGAGCCGGCAACGTAGGTGACGCCATCGGGCAGGGTGTCGGTCAGGGTGTAGACAGTGAGTCCTTCGAGGAT
>JAPLGY010000524.1:0-13949 GCA_026389955.1 Caldilinea sp.
GAGCGTGTTACGCAAACCCACCCGTTGACTCCTGCTTGACCAGCCCCTGATATTCTGGTTTGCGCTCGATGTAGCCCTTGACAAAAGGACAGATCGGCTCGACAGTCAGCTGCTGCTCCCGGGCGTAGTCGAGCCCGCGCCTGACCAACGCGCCGGCAATCCCCCGTCCTTCCAAAGCAGCCGGTACCCAGGTTGCAGTGAACAAAATCTCTCTGCCGGAACGCTGGTAGGTCAGCTCAGCGCGGTGACCCTCTTGGAGCACTTCAAAGCGGCTTTCGGCTTCGTTGTGGACTACATGGACGTTGTCGCTCAATTTTTTCCCTTTCTTGCGGAGCGAAGGAGGGACAAGCCCTCTGTCGCGATCAGGTCGCCCCCCAGAGTGCAACAGCGCACTCTGGGGGGCGGTCGATGGCTGGAGCTGCTCACGGTGCCAGCGTCTTGTTCCACCACTGATGGACGTTCCAGTAAAAACTCCAGGGGCCCGGGTCGAGGTTGGCCCAGCGGTTGTTGTAGCCGGTGTCCCCGACGCCCCCAGAGATAAAGACATAGGGGACGTCGTCGTGGATGATCTGCTGGATCTTCTGGTAGTAGGGCGCACGTGTGGCCGGGTCACAGCCGGGCACGGCGACACCCGCCTGCAGCAGCTCGTCGATCTCTGGGTTCTGATAGCTGACAAAGTTGAATCCGCTGCCCGGCGTGTCGAAGTCGGTGCGCCAGAAGACATCGTCGTTGGGGTCGGACCCCAGCCCTGTCCAGCCAATGATCACCATGTCGTAGGTCTGGCCCAACAGCTGTTCGACCACGGTGCCGAAATCGATCGTCTGCAGATCGATCTGGATGCCGGTCTGGCCCAACTGGTCTTGCACCAGGGCACCGAGATCTTCGCGCACTTTGTTGCCGGCGTTGGTGATCAAGGTGAGCGAAAGTTTTACGCCCTCTTTCTCACGCACGCCGTCGCCGTCGCTGTCCACCCAGCCGGCCTCTTCGAGCAGCTGCTGAGATCGCTCGATGTCGTAGGTGTAGGGTTGGATCGATGGATCATGGGCCCATTCGACCGCCGGCAGCACGTTGGATGCGATCTGGTAGCCGCGGCCCAGATAGACGCTGTCGATGATGGTTTTGTAGTCGAGGGCATGGGCGATTGCCTTGCGTACGTTGAGGTCGCCGAGAATTGGATGCGGTTCCTGGACGATCAGGTTGCCCTCCTCGTCTTTGCCCGGCAGAGGGTTGGCAGGGTTGGCCAGGTTGAGGCCGATGTAATCGTAGCCGTCGTCCTGGAAGCTGTAGACATTGATGTCGGGGTTGCCTTCGACGCTGGTCAGCTGAGCGGGTTCCAGACCGGTGACGTCGATTTCGCCGCTGAGCAGTTGGGCGAGGCGGGCTCCCGAGTCAGGCACGACCCGGTAGATCATGCCGTCCATGTACGGTGCACCTTCCCAGTAGCGCTCGTTGCGGGTCAGGATCGTGTTGTCGTCGCGCGTCCAGCTCTGAAAGACAAAGGGGCCGGCACTCACCTGGGGGGCTTCGTTGTAGGAATTGGTCATGACATCGCTGAAATCGGAGGCAAAAAGGTGGCTGGGCAGCCATCCCAGCCCCAGATCGCCGAGCCCGTCACACTTGACCTGTTTGAAGGTAATCTGCAGGGTGAGCGGGTCGAGCACCTCGATGCTTTCGATCTGCTCGATGGCGCTTTTGCGTGGGGTCTCGACCAGGTCGCTGGCGATGGCATCGTAGGTGAATTTGAAGTCGGCGGCATCCACTGGGTCGCCGTCGCTCCAGGTCACGCCGTCGCGCAGAAAAAAGGTCCAGACCAGGCCGTCCTCGGAGACTTCCCAGCGTTCGGACATGCTGCCCTCCGGCACAAACTCGCCCGTGAAGGGATCCCCGCCGATCAGACCCGGCACCAGCATGCTGTGGACGGCGCTGCTGGACGCATCGGAGGAGAGGATCGGGTTGAGGATGGAGGCGTCGGCACTGCTGGAGCGTGACCAGGCCCCGCCGGCAACAGGGTCGCCTGCACTCTCTTCTGCTGTGCCTTCGGCTGCTGTGCTGGCAGCCTCTGACCCGGCAGCGGGTGCCACCGGCACCGGCTGCACACAGCCGGCAACCAGGGTTGCCAGCAACACCAACAACATTCCAAACGAATACCCTCTTCGTAGCATGATTGGCTCCTTCCAAACTCCTGATTTCTGCGGCTACACAAACTTCGTCACTTGTTATTTTTGAGCATCGGATCGAGCGCGTCGCGCAGCCCATCCCCGATCAGGTAAAACGACAGCACAGTGAGGGTGATCAGCACGCCGGGCCCGAACAGCAGATGCAGCCCCATAAATTCCTTGGTGGCGGGGTCACGCAAAAAGACGAACTCATTGGCGCGGTAGAGCATGTTGCCCCAGGTGGCCGTGGGCGGCTGGACGCCCAGCCCCAAAAAGCTGAGCACAGACTCTGCCGAGATCAAGGCGCCGATCCCGACTGTGGTGCTCACGACGATGATCGGCAGGCTGTTGGGGATGACATGGCGCAGCATGACCCGCATGTTGCTGGCACCCAGCGCGCGTGCGGCGGTTGTATATTCGAGCGAACGGACCTTGAGGACGTTGCCGCGCATCAACCGCGCAGTGCCAAACCAACCGAGAAAACCGAGGAAGAGGGTCAGCGTGGTCGGCGTCGGCCGAAAGATCGCACTGACGATGATCAGCAGATAGATATCTGGGATCGTCGTCAGGGTCGTGATGAGCCACATCACAATGTCGTCGACCCACCCGCCAAAATAGCCGGCCAACGCGCCCACCATCACCCCAAGCACCACCGACAGGGCCGCAGCCACCAGCGCAATGCTCAGGCTGACCCGCGCCCCGTACAGAAGCCTTGCCAGCTGGTCGCGGCCCAGTTGGTCTGTCCCCAGCCAGTGGGGCACGCCCTCCGAGCGGTAGAGCAAGGTCGGCGCAGTTTCCGTGTCGACCCCCAGCAGCCACTGCAGATAGGGAATCAGATAGGGCTGCTGAAAATGATTGGCTGGGTGGGTCTGGTTGGGGTCAACCCCCAGCGCGGCGGTGATGGGGCCCGCAGCGGCGGCCAGCAGCCCGACCCCCAGCACAAACGCCAGTGCTGCCAAGGTCAGCGGGTCCCGACGCAGGCGGGCCAGCGCCATGCCCAGGTAGCTCTGCGGTTTGTTTGTGAACACCAGCGTGCGGGACAGCGGTGGTCCACTTGTCTGCTCCAGAGCCATACGATCCTGCCGCTTACTCAAAACGCACGCGCGGGTCGACCGCAGCATAGAAAAGGTCGGACAACAGGTAGCCAGCCACCGTCAAGAGAGCAAAAAACATCCCGGTGCCGAGCACGACGGGGTAGTCCTGCTGAAACGCCGCGTTGACGGTCAGCCTGCCCATGCCCGGCCAGGCAAAAAGGGTCTCGACCACGACGGCTCCCCCAAGCACGCCGACCACGGCAGGGCCCATCACAGTCATCAACGGGATCAGCGCGTTGCGCAGCCCATGTACAAACCAGACCTGGCCTGATACCAGCCCCTTGGCCTGGGCTGTGCGAATGTAGTCCGCATGCAAAACCTCCAACATTTCGGTGCGCATGATGCGGCTGAAGCCTGCAATCCCCCCGAACGCCAGCACCAGCGCAGGCAGCAGCAGGTGGCGAATCCGGTCGCCCAGGTCGAACTCTTGTGTCAGCGTCACAGTCTGCCGCCCCCCGGTCGGCAGCCAGCCCAGATAGACCGCAAAGAACAGGATGAGCAGCAGGGCCATCCAGAAGATGGGGATCGCCTGAAAGATCACAGCGAAAAAACGCACGACATTGTCGAACACCGACCCGCGGTGAACTGCACTCAGAACCCCAAGCGGCACCCCGATGGCCAGCGAAAGGAGCAGACTGGCAACGCCCAGCTCCAAGGTGGCCGCCATCCGTTCGACCACGCGCGTCCAGACCGGTTGTTTGGTGTCCAGGCTGGTTCCCAAATCGCCGCGCAAAATGCCGCCCCCGCGGTCGCAGAGGGTCAGCCGCAGCGCCCCCCAGTAGCTGCAGCGCACCTGCGGGGTCGTCAGCGCTGCGACCTGATCTCCCTGGCGCACCGACCATCCGGTCATCCAGGCCAGGTACTGCACAAAAAAGGGCTGATCCAGCCCCAATTGTTGGCGCAGAACCTGGCGAGCCTGCTCGGTCATCCGCACATCGCCGAAGGTGCGGAGCGTGACCGGGTCGCCAGGCGCCGCGCTGATCAACAGAAAGCTCAGAATGCTGACACCGAGCAGGGTCGGGATCGCCTGCAGCAGGCGCCGAAGGAGGTAGCGACCCATGGCTAGACGAGATGGCAGGCGACCCAGTGGCCAGGTCGCTTCTCGGTGAAGACCGGTTCGTCCTTGCTGCACACCTCCTGCGCGATCGGGCAGCGCGGATGAAAACGGCAGCCAGACGGCGGGTTCAGCGGGGAGGGCACCTCGCCTTTGAGCACGATCCGTTCGCGCCGACGGCGCGGGTCCGGCACGGGGATGGCCGACATCAGGGCCCGCGTATAGGGGTGCAGCGGTTCGATGAAAAGCGCTTCGCGCGGCGCCATCTCGACCAGTTTGCCCAGATACATCACCCCGACGCGGTCGCTGATATGTTCCACCACGCTGAGGTCGTGGGCGACAAACAGGTAGGAAAATCCGTACTCGCGCTGCAGGTCTTTGAGCAGGTTGAGAATTTGTGACTGGATGGAGACGTCGAGCGCCGAGACCGGTTCGTCGCAGACGATAAAGCGGGGATTGAGCGCCAGCGCGCGCGCGATGCCGATCCGTTGGCGCTGTCCGCCCGAAAATTCATGGGGGTAGCGATGGGCATGGTAGGGGTTGAGCCCAACCTTGGCCAATATTTCCTGCACCGCCGCGTTGCGCTCGCTGCGATTTTTGACCCCGTGGATGAGCAGGCTTTCGGCGATGATGTCGCCGACCGGCATGCGTGGATCCAACGACGAGTAGGGGTCCTGGAAGACGATCTGCATATGGCGGCGCAGCGCCTTGAGCTCGTGGCTGCGCAGACGAAAGACCTCCTGCCCGTCAAAGAAGACCGAACCGCTCTGGGTTGGGATCAGCCGCAAGATCGAACGGGAGACGGTCGTCTTGCCGCATCCTGACTCGCCGACCAGTCCAAAGGTCTCCCCTTCCCGTACGGTGAAGCTGACGTCGTCGACCGCCTTGACCCAGGCAGAGATGCGCTGGAAGACCCCAGACCGCACCGGGAAGTAGGTCTTGAGATTTTGGACAACCAAAAGGTCCTTGTGTTCTGCAGAAACTGTGGGCGCCATACGTAGTCCTAGCTTCAGCTGGAAACAGCCAGCCCTGTCAACACTTCATTGCCGCCAAATTGCCAGGTGGCCTTGCCGACCCCTGCCCACTGCCCGGCTGTGTCCGGGGCGCGCATGAAGCAGCGCACCCAGTGGCCCGGTTTGGCTTCGAGCAGCCCTGGCTGCTGCTGGGTGCAGAGGGGCTGTGCATAAGGGCAGCGCGGGGCAAATTTGCAGCCCGGCGGCAGGTCGATCAGATTGGGGACCGAGCCAGGGATCACAGCCAGATGCTGCTGCACCACCCCCAACACCGGGATGGCTGCCAGCAACCCCTCTGCATACGGGTGCAGCGGATCGTCGAACAGCGCCATCACGTCGGTGTATTCGACGATCTGGCCTGCGTACATCACGGCGACCTTGTCGCACATTTCAGCGATCACCCCCATGTCGTGGGTGATCAACAAGATCGAAGTGCCTGTCTCGCTGCGCAGGTTGCGCATCAAATCCAAAATCTGGGCTTGGATCGTGACATCCAGCGCAGTGGTGGGTTCGTCGGCGATCAGCAGTTTGGGGCGGGTGGCCAGCGCCATAGCAATCATCACGCGCTGGGCCTGCCCGCCCGAGATTTCGTGCGGGTAGGCGTTGGCCCTTCTGGCTGGGTCTGGGATTCCAACGGTGCGCAACATCTCCACCGCCTGGCGGTGGGCCTCCTCTTTGCTGATCCGAGCGTGGGTCAGGATGGCCTCGGCAATCTGGTCGCCGATGCGGAAGACCGGGTTGAGACAGCTGGTGGGCTGCTGGAAGATCATGGAGATCTCGTTGCCTCGAATTTCGAGCAGCCGCTTCTCGCCCAGCCGGGTCAAATCTTCGTCGCCAAACAAAATCTGTCCTTCGACAATTTTGCCCGAAGCGGGCAGCAGACGCATGACAGAGAGCGAAGTGACACTTTTGCCGCTGCCCGACTCGCCGACCAGCCCCATCACTTCACCGGGCGCAATCGCAAAGTCGACGCCGTTGATCGCCTGGACCACGCCGTCTTCGGTGTAGAAATAGGTTTTTAACCCCTTGATTTCGAGCAGGGGGCCGGTTGCGGTCTGCGGGCCATTCTTGTTTGCCATACAGTCTGTTGCACTTTCACGTTGTGAACCGTCTGGAAAGTTTCTTGCTCCTGCCATGCCTCACCGTTTCAGGCGCGGGTCCAGGGCATCGCGCAGGCCATCGCCGATGAAATTGAACGCAATGGTGACCAGACAGAGCGGAATCCCGGGGATCAGCGGCAGCCACGGGTGCTGAAACATATAGCTCTGGGCCGTCGAGAGCATGTTGCCCCAGGAGGGGGTCGGTTCCTGTACCCCAACCCCGAGAAAACTGAGCGTCGCTTCGGCGATCACAATGCCGGCCAGCCCCAGACTGGCGTTGACCAGGATCGGTGCCAGCCCGTTGGGGATGATGTGGCGGAAGATGATGCGCGTGTTGGAAGCGCCTACTGCACGCAGCGCTTCCACAAAATCCTGGTTGCGCAACGTCAGCGCCATGCCGCGCATCAACCGGGCCGCCCCTGTCCAGCCCAGCAAAATGAGAATGGCCATCAGCACCACCACTTTATTGGCCTCCTGGGTGGGGGCAGCCAGCATCCAAGAGACAAAGTCGGTGGCAACGGCCGGCAGCGGCAGCTGCGCCTCAGTCCTGATCAAAATAGAAGCGGTGATCAGCAGAATCGGCAGCGTCGGGATGGAGAGCAAAAATTCGACCAGCCGGGAGATGACGGTGTCGAACCAGCCCCCCATAAAACCGGCGACAGCCCCCAACACGACCCCGAACAACTCAGAGACGACCACCACGATGAAGGCAATCGACAACGAGACCCGTGCGCCGTACAGCAGGCGGGTAAAAAGGTCGCGGCCCAGATGGTCGACCCCCAATGCATGCATCTCCCCCTGACTGCTCATGGTGCCCGGCGGGCCCGGCCGGGTGGCGACCGCAATGTCGACCGCGTCGCGTGGAAAAGGGGCCACCAACGGCGCCAGCAGCGCAGCCACAAAAAGCACCACGATCACCGCCACGCTGGCCACCGCCAACCGATGGCGCAGAAAGCGGCGCAAAACAATCTGAAACTGGCTCTCTTCTTTGCCTTTGCGCGGAAGTTTGCGCAGGGTCAACGATTCGGCAGAGACACTCATCGACGCTCCTCCAAACTACGAATATCGAATGCGAGGGTCGACGACCGAATAGAGGATGTCGCCCAGCAGGGTCGCTGCCACCGTTAAAATTGTCGTCACATAGATAAATGCCAAAGCGACGTTGTAGTCAGAGCGGCTGAGCGCATCAAAATAAAGCCGCCCCATCCCTGGCCAGGCAAAGACCGTCTCCGTCACGATCGCACCCGCAAAAAAGAGAGGGATCTGCAGCACAATGATCGTGATGAACGGAATCAACGCGTTGCGCAACGCATGCTTGTTGATCACCACACGCTCGATCAGACCTTTGGCGCGCGCGGTGCGCACATAGTCCTGGCGCAACACCTCCAGCATCGACGAACGCAAAAAACGACTCCACGAGGCGACACTGACGATCGTCAGCACCCCCGCCGGCATCAACAGATGCAAAAAGCGATCCAAGGCCGAACCCGGGTCCACCCGGCTCAGCCAGTTTGCCACATCGTAGGGGCGCACGGCCTCGCGCAGCCCAGGGGGCAAGGTCGGCCACCAGGGCCAGAACTCCTGGAGACGCCCGCCCAGGATCGTAAATCCCAAAATAAAAAGCAGCGCAAAGAAAAAAGTCGGCATCGACGAACCAATAAAGGCTGTCGTCGTGAAAACATAGTCAAATTTGGAGTATTGGCGGACAGCACTGTAAATGCCCAACGGCACAGCGATGGCCAACGACAGCACAAGCGAAATCACTTGCAACTCCACCGTGGCCCACAGCCGGCTGGTCAACAGATCCCAGACCGGCCGGCCCGCCTGAACGACGGTCGACTGCCCAAAGTCGCCAAACAAGATGCCTCGACTGCTTTTGATCGGAGGATGGATCTTCGGCATCTCGCTCAAGTAGACGTAATCAAAACACCCCCCCCCTTGCTCTGGAGTTGCCTCGATGTAGCAACCCACCGGCACATTGGCAAACCACTCCTGGCCGTCGATCACCAGCGGCCCCTGCGGCCAACCCACCAGCCAACGGGTGTACCGGATCGGCCAGTAAAGGTCCAGCTCATATTGGGCTCGGATGCGCGCCAGCTCTTCCGGCGAGATGCGGCGCTGCTGCTGCTGCAGGCCCGTCAACGGCCCGCCCGGCGCAATGTTGAAGAGAAAAAACATAAAGATCGAGACGCCAAAGACGACGATCAACATTTGCACGAGGCGGCGAATCAAATAAGCGGTCATGGCAGGAGATTCCGTCGTAAAAACGAGTCACTTCTATGCAAACGGGCGGGCCAGCACGCTGCGAACCCGCCCGTTTGTACCAAGAAGCTCTCCAGTTTGTGCGGGAGAGCCACAGATCCAGACTACTTGGTGAACATGTTGATGTCGATGTGCTCCCAGGTCGCGCTGGCCGAAATTTCGTAGTCGACCGCGCCTGTGCTCGCCGCCGCATCGATCACCGTCTGCACCTCGGCGCCAGCGCCCAGGGTCGAGTCATCCAGGTAGTCGACATCGCCGTTGAGCAGCTGCGCCACTGCCTGGTTGGTATCGGCCACGAAGACAAAGATCACGTTCGGGGTCGCCACTTCGCCCGCATAGTACGGGTTGGCTTCCAGAACGAGGCTCTGTCCCTTGTTCCATTCCTTGACGAAGTAGGGGCCGAAGGAGAGCGGGCGCTCGGCGATCTCGGGCAGCGTGACCCATTCTTCAGCCGGGACATCGGCCAGGGCACGACCGTCCGCAAGGACCTGCTGGCTCGGGTACAGGTTGAACGGATAGAGGAAGTAGGTCGGGCCCTGGAAGCCAGGCAGGTAGCTGACCGTCATCTCCAGCGCGCTGTCGCTGAAGGAGATCTTGCTCATGATGTCGCCTTCCACCTCTGGGTTGCCGATGGCCTGGCAGCCCGAGAGCGAGGTCGCGCCCGAGAGCGGGTCACAGTCGATCTGCGCGCCCAGCTCCATGTCGGCGACGGTTCCTTCGGTGCCATCGCTCCAGGTGAAGGGGAGGAGTTTGTAGGTGGCGGTCAGTTTGTTCATCGAAACGGTGCTGGTGCCGTCGTAGACGACCGGGTTACCCTCAGCGTCAACGACCTCGACACCCTCTTCCAGGGTGACTGCCTGCCCACCGATGTCGTAGACCTGGTCGCCGGCGGTCACCTCGACCACTTCGTTGGTGGCCAGCCCAGACTCCAGGGTGGAGAGACCATCCTGCAGCACAGGCTGGAAGTCGTAGTTGTACTGCGACGTGATCACACCCTTGGCGGCACGGTCGACCAGACGCTGGGCAGCCATGCTGGAAACCAGCGCCCACATGCTGTCCGGCTCCTGGGTCATGCCGACCACGATGGTGTCGCCGCCGTCAGCCAGCGCCCACTCCTGAATATTGGTGGTGGCATACTCGGTGGCATCCGGGATGATGCCGGTCAGGTTTGTGCTCCAGGCTTCTGCCTCGGCGCGCTGGAAGACCGGGATCGAGACGACATCCTTGGCAAATTCCTGCTGGACGATGTCGTAGTTGGCGATGCGTTCTTCGCGCACCAGGGTGTTGTTGGCGGCTACGATGGCGCGGCTGGCCGTCTCGTTGCACCAGCCCATGTAGTTCTGGCCTTCCCAGTTGTTGGAGGGCAGCGGGACCTGGTCGCAGGCGTAGAGCGTCCGACCAGCCGGGTCTGCCTGACCCACCCAGGCAAAGGCCCCCAGCTCAAAATCACGGCGGGCCAGCCCGGTGGTGTCGCCGAACCACCAGGAGGCCGGCGCGTAGGTCGGGATGATCTGGATGCCGCAGTCGGCCAGGTTCTGGATCATGACTGCAGACCAGGTCTGGCGGAACTGCGCACTGGTCGTGGCAAATTTCAGCACCAGCAACTCACCGTCTGCATTGGCGCGCACCGGGCCATCCCCGGCTGCCCAGCCCGCTTCTTCCAGCAGTGCCTTGCCCGCTTCCGGGTCGTACTGCGGCAGATCGCTGTAAGGCCCGTTGTAGGCCCAGTGGGTCTGTGGCAGGAAGCTGTCCATGCGCAGCGCAGCGCCGTCCTCGACGTACGGGTAGACAGAGGCGATCAGCGCATCGCGGTCGATACAGTAGGCAAGGGCCTGGCGAACACGCAGGTCGCTCAGGATCGGATGGGGTGTCGTGTACTCTTCGACCTCAGCTGCCGGGGCTTCTCCTCCTGCTGCCGGCAGGGCCCCTGGCGCCGCAGGTACACAGGCACTGGCAAACAGAGCCAGCGTCACCAAAAGCGTCCACAAGAAAAATTTTTTGGTCTGCATAGTGTCTCCTTCTGACAAAGTGCACCATTAGGGTATTGTACCCCTGTTTGTCCCAGCCACTCAGCTGTGTCAGGGACAAACAGGGCATTCACACGAACTCACGCCCGCTGCGCGCCCTCTTCGTACAGAAAACAGGCGGCGAAATGGCCGCTTCCATATTCCTTGAAGGGCGGCTCTTGCTGGTGACAGATGTTCATCACCTTGGGGCAGCGGGTGGAAAAATGGCAGCCCTTGGGGGGATTGGCCGGGCTGGGCACATCTCCTTCCAGAATGATCCGTTTGCGCTGGCTCTCGATGGCCGGGTCTGGGATCGGCACAGCAGAAAGCAGCGCCTGCGTGTATGGGTGCATCGGCTTGTCGTAGAGCTCATCGCGCTCGGCGACCTCGACAATCTTGCCCAGATACATCACGGCGATTCGGTCTGAAATGTGGCGCACTACCGACAGGTCGTGGGCGATGAAGAGATAGGTCAGGCCAAACTCTTCTTGCAGATCTTCCAACAGGTTGATGATCTGCGCTTGAATCGAGACATCCAACGCCGAGATCGGCTCGTCACAGACGATGAAGGCCGGGTTGACGGCCAGCGCCCGCGCGATTCCAATCCGCTGCCGTTGGCCACCGGAAAATTCATGGGGGTAGCGGTTGATAAAATAGGGGTTGAGCCCGACAATTTTGAGCAGTTCCTGCACACGCCCCTGCCGCTCTTTCTGAGAACTGCCGATCCCATGCACCTCCAGCGGCTCGCCGATGATGCTGCCCACCGTCATGCGCGGGTTGAGGGAGGCGTACGGGTCCTGAAAAATCATCTGCATGCGCCGACGTGTCTTGCGCAACGCTTCCCCCTTGACCCGGGTCAAATCCTGCCCCTCAAAAATCACTTCGCCGGCGGTCGGACGGTAAAGTTGAAGAATGGCCCGCCCGGTCGTCGACTTGCCGCAGCCAGATTCACCGACCAGGCCCAGGGTCTCCCCTCGATAAAGGGCGAAGTCGATCCCATCCACAGCTTTGATGGCACCGACCTGTCGCTGGAAGACGATCCCTTTGGTGATCGGAAAGTGCATCTGCAGATTCTTGACGTTCAGCAGCACGTTGCTGGCTGCCTGTCCGCTTGTCTGTCCGCGTGTCTGACCGCTTGTCTGTCCGCTTGCTGCGCTCATGCTGCTGCCCTCTCTTTTGCCGCATTCTGCACGGCGATATTCGAAATATCGACCCAACAAGCTGCTTTGTGGCCGGGTGTCACTTCTTCCAACACAGGATTGGCTTGCCAGCACCTCTCTTCGACAAAACTGCAGCGCGGGGCAAACGGACAGTGGGTGGGGGGCTCCAGCAGGTCGGGGGGCAACCCGTCGATCGGGATCAGCCGTTTTTGGCGGCCCAGATCCAGCCTCGGGATCGAGCGCAACAGCCCCAACGTGTACGGGTGGCGGGGGTTGGCGTAGATGTCGTTGACGTTGCCCTCTTCGACGATAAAGCCGGAGTACATCACCAGAACCCGGTCTGCCATCCCGGCGACCACGCCAAGGTCGTGGGTGATCCAGATGATCGCCATCCCCAGCTCGTCTTGCAGACGGCGCACCAGGTCGACGATCTGCGCCTGGATGGTGACATCGAGGGCTGTGGTCGGTTCGTCGGCGATCAAAAGCTGTGGGTCACAGCTCAGGCCCATTGCAATCATCACCCGTTGGCGCATCCCCCCCGAAAATTGGTGCGGGTAGTCGTCCAGCCGTGCAGACGCACCGGGGATGCCCACCATCTCCAACAGCTGGACAGCGCGCTGGCGTGCCTGCTCTTTGTTCATGTGCAGGTGCAGTTCGATCGCTTCGGTGATCTGTCTCCCGATCGTCAGCACTGGGTTGAGCGATGTCATCGGATCCTGGAAGATCATCGCAATGCGGTTGCCCCGAATCGCGCGCAGCTGCTCTTCTTTGATCTTGAGCAGATCGACCCCGTCAAAAAGCACTTCACCGTCGACAATTTTTCCAGGAGGTTGGGGGATCAGACGGATGAGCGACATCACACCGACACTTTTTCCGGAACCAGATTCGCCCACGATCGCAACGGTTTCGCCGCTGTTGACATGATAGCTAATCCCGTTCACGGCATGAACCACACCGTCTTGGGTGAAAAACTGGGTTTTCAGGTTTTTCACCTCGAGCAATTTCGGCATCTCGGCGATCTCCATACCTGCTGAGTTGGCTGTAAGTCGTCTGTAAATCGTAGCTGTAAATCGTAGATCGGTCGTCTATGTTGGATGAATTCTATTGCACCACAGCGTAACAAAAATCCCCCCTGTTGTCAAACGGCCCGCACAGCAAGGGGCATGCAGGCGCTGCGCCTCCCGCGGGAGGCGCAGCGATCGACAGGGGGCTCGGAGTACGAAGGAGCCCTTTCCCCGCCCAGGCACTTCTGCGCGCCTGGGCGGGGTCCCCAGGCGCGTTCAGATCGGCCGCGCAGTGCTGACGGAGTGTGCCAACACCTCGTCGGCAGTCACCTCACGGCCCAGCTTCTCCGCAAGGTAGATGCCTTCTGAAATCAGCATCGTGTTGAGCGCACAGGCCGCCGAGGGGATCAGCTCTACCCGGCCTTGCAGCGCAGCGATCCAATGTTGCTGCGGGCCATCGTAGATGTCGCCCTGCTCCGCCACGTTGTGGAGCCGCCAGTCGAAGCCATCCAGATTGGCGGTGGCGTTGAAATCCAGGTGGCCCAGGCTGAAATGGTAGCTGAAGGGGTGCAGTTTGACCCCTCCCTGGCTGCCCAGGATCAGGCTGCTCCCCAGCCCATCGACCTGCGCTGCCCACGCCTCCACGATGTCCAGGGTCATGCCATTTGCAAAATGGACAAGCCCCACCCCTAGTTCTTCGACATTGTAGCCGCTGACGGCACGCCGACGCTCGTCCATCTCGATCTCCTGGTAGGTGCGGCCACAGACGCGGGTCACCGTAGGGTTGCCGACCAGCCACAGTGCAGTCGCAATGTGGTAAACCCCCATGTCGTAGAGCGCCCCGCCGGCCGAATGCTCTTTTTGAACAAAGGTCGGGCTGCCGTAGCCGTCGACAAATGGGCGCCCGCGCCGGCGATGGCCGACCGAACGGACATGATACAATTTGCCGAGGTGGCCAGCGTCGATCAGCGCTTTGGCCGCCTTGGTCTCGTTGGCAAACAGGGTGACAAACTGGATCGCCAATTTTCGCCCCGTCTCCTGCGCTGCCTCCCACATGGCAACCGCATCGACATAGGCCCCCGCCATTGGTTTTTCACAGA
>JAPLGY010000524.1:14019-15870 GCA_026389955.1 Caldilinea sp.
GCCATTGGTTTTTCACAGAAGACATCTTTGCCCGCCTCCAGCGCCGCTACAGTCGCTGTCCGGTGGTAGTTGTTGTGCAGACAGACATCGACTGCCTGGATGTCGTCGCGCGCCAGCAGCTCTCTGGCGCTGGTGTAGACATGGGCGACCCCATACTGGGCCGCCACCCGGTGGGCCTCCGCCTCATGAATGTCGGCGATCGCCACGATCTCGACATTCGACATCCCCGCATAGGTTTCGACATGCCGTTTGCCGATCTGGCCGACCCCGATAACTCCAACGCGGATTCGTTCTGTGTTGCTCATTGAATCACTCTTTTCTGAATACTTTTTGAAAAGTTGGCGGGGGTCAACGCCCGTCCGACGCATCGTCCAGAACGCGCCGGAGCAGTTCGATCGACCGGCGTGCCGCACCGATTTCGTCGCCGTCGTACGGGGTGCTCTCTACCCCCCACGCCCCTGAATATCCGGCTCCCCGCAGCAGGCCGATCAGGCGGGGCAGATCCCACTCCGGCTCGTTGCCCTCGGCGTCGAACGAAAAGGTTTTGAAGTGGGTGAGGCGGGCATAGCGCACACAGTCGTGCCAGGCCTGCTCGTGTGTCCCAGGAGGCCAGTTGTAGGAGTCGAAGAGCAGCCCCAGCCCGGGAACTGCATCCAGCAGCTGCCGAATGGCGTCTGGGTGGTTGGTCGGCCCCCAGTGGTTTTCGACGACGATCTCGATTCCCAACGGCCGGGCGAGATCCACGATCTCGCGGTAGCCGTCGACAACGATCCCAAAGATCTCTGCCAGAGGTTGCTCGCGACCGCCGGCATCGATGCGCAGCTGCTCGGCCCCCAGCTCCTGGGCGATCTCCAGCCAGCGGAAACGCCGCCTCCGGTTCTGTTCGATCCCGCCCAGGGTCGGCTCAAAGATGTGCGCTCCGTCTACGGCGATGCAACCCATCGGCAGCCCCGTGTCGGCGGCAGCTGCTTTGACCTCAGCCAGATATCCGCGGTCGTCGTAGCCCCGCTGCAGGTGATGGTTCCATGGATCGAGCTGGGTGTACCCCGTCTCCTGGCAAAAACGAAAATAGCCGAACAGATCCATCTGGCCCGCATCTACCGTCCGGTGCAGGCTGTAGGAACAGAGACTGTAGCGCATAGACTCTCCTTGTTGTATGGCGTAAGATAAAGGCTGTTTTGCAACAATTCCCCATGAAACACGTTTGTCACAGCAAAAGAGGAGGCGGTCGAGCAGCCCGAGAATGAAATGCTCGTCGTCCAGCACCGGTACTCGAACGCAGGTCGGCTGTGCGATCGCAGACTGCACGCCCGATTAAAAAACGAAGACATCCGTTCACCGTTGGAAGGGCTCAAGGAAGCGGCCGTCGATCACAGCCCAGCCCTCGCCCGGCTGCTGCCAGGCCACGGTCAGGTGATCTTTGTTGCCAGCCTGTTTGTACAAGACCTCAATGTAATAGCGATGGCCGGCTTCGAGCAGCAGTGGGCCGGAACGCTGTTCGACAAACTGCTCGTAGACGCCCGCCGGCGTGGGGGCAGGTGTGTAGGCCACAACCCTCTTGTGGGCCGGGTCTGCGTCCAGACCGAGGAACAAGGCACCCTGGTCGTCGGCGGCAATGGCAAAACGGTAGTCACCGCTCTGGGGTGGCACGAGATAGCCACGGATCCGAACCCCGTAGTGGGTGCCCCCCCCGCGCGGCAGCTCCAGGGCAGAGAGGGCAAACAGGCTGGCCGGCTCGCTGCGGTACTGTGGCGTGCGCGTGAAGGTCTCCAGATCGTCGCCGTCGACACCGTCCCAGCGCTCTGCCTGGAGCGCTGCCCGGGACGGCGTCGATTCGAGCCCCGGGCCAGC
>JAPLGY010000047.1 GCA_026389955.1 Caldilinea sp.
CGTGAGGGAGGGGGGAACCCCAAAGCACGACCAGCACCCCAGACACGACACGCTCTTTTGGAGCCCCGACCGTGCGGGAGGGGGGAATCGCAAGGCACGACAAGCACCCTGGACACGACAAGCTCTTTTGGAGCCCCGACCGTAAGGGAGGGGGGAATCCCCAGGCACGACAAGCACCCTGGACACGACACGCTCTTTTGGAGCCCCGACCGTAAGGGAGGGGCGCACAGCCAAGACACGTCAGGTTCCCTGACGGTCGCGGTTCACTTGGCGGCTCACGTTGGTGGCCCCGACCAGGGGCTGCTGTCGGATGCCGGGCCTGCGCCCGAACCAGCGGGCCCGCCACCGGCTCAACAGGTTGGTTTGCATACCCTCTTCTAACAATCACGCTGCCATTGTGCGGTGCGCAGGCCCCCCTGTCAAAGGCAGCGCCCTTCTTGCCGTCCATACCTGTATTATTGCAGAGAGCGTTTGTGCACGACCATGGCCCATTGCAGCTTCATCGACTTTGAAATCACCGTCCATGGCCAGCAGGCCCCCTATCTGGTGCACGCAGGGTTCCGGTGTGTCTGCTCGCTTTGATCCTGGCCTTCTAGAAAACATGGGGGCTGTGTCCCAAAACGCACTAAGGTGTATCCTGCCTCCTCCAGACAGGCGGTCACCGCGCTTGCCGCCAGGCTGCGCATCAGTTCAACCAGGAGGATGCAGGCGGGGCGGCACGTTCAGCAACCGAGTTTCTCCCAGAAACCTCGCTCAAGCCCCGATGGGGCGCGGTGGGTGTGCGCCCCTCCCTTGTAAAATCCAGGCTCAACGGGATCAGTTGGACGGCGACAGTTGCCGCAGTTGCTCTTTGAGGATTTGAAACTGCTGCTGCGTGATGCCGGTCGCTTTTGTGATCAGCGTCCACTCCACACCTGCAGACAGGAGGCTGTCGATCGTCTTGATCTCTCCCTTGATCTCTCCTTCCTGTCGCCCCTCCTGCCTGAGTTCTTCTGCGTAGGTCAGCATCTTTTTTCCAATGTCTACGGTATATTGCTGCATATTCTCAACAAATCCTTGTACCAGCCGCCGTTCCTGGGTCGCGACCAGGTAGACGACAAAAAACTCCATGTAATTCGTCCCGCCAGTCTGCGCCACCTGTGCCAGCAACTGTGCTGCATCCTGCAGGGCTCTGCCGGTCGATTTCTGAAAAGCGGCCATCATCCACAACTGGGCTACCCGCGCTTTCAGCCCCCCCTGCGTCTGCTCTACCGGCAAATCGGACTGGTCGATCAGAAAATGGGCAAAGCGCAGCAAGAAATCGTCGCTCTGGTGGCTCTCGTCAAAGAGATCGGCAAATTCGGTCGAATGGTGCCAGCGGCTCTCTCCCTGATAGAAGACGACAGGGAGGATGGGACGCAGCTCCCCCTGGGCAGGATGCTTCTTGAAAGATTCGTCTCAGATGCGGCACATGTACTTGAGCAGGCGAAAGCGCATCACACCCACTGTACCACGAAAAAACTGTTCTGGGAATACACTGCAGGGGGCGAGCAGAAAAGTGGACATGGACATTTCCTGGCAAATTTTCTATAATGCTCGCTGTCTCGCCCTAAAAAAGAGTATCTACCAGAAATTGCCATGCACCCGATCCTGACAAAACCGTCCCGGTCAAAGTATCGATGAACAAAACAGAAGCCTTAACCAAGTTGTGGCAGCTGCTCACTGACCTGATCGATGAAAAAGAAAAGATAAAACGGCTGGCCGAGCAGTCCGGCATCCCACCTGCACAGATCAACCCAGACGGCGCAGCAACTGACTACTGGTGGCGGGTCCTGGTCGAAGCACACATACGCTGCAAGGTAGATAAAATCGTTGCACAGGTCGGTGAGGAAATAGAAGAACGAAAGGGCGACCTTGAAGAAGCCTATCGTCTCTATGCAGACGCGGCGGGTGACGTTGCTGAAACACCAATCCCCCCCGCCAAAACATCAATCTCTCCCGCCCACACCGAATATTTGCACAGTCTCTTCGACCGCTGGGGTGCAGTGCGTCTGGCGGACATTCTCGACAAGCTGGACCGACAAGTGCGCCTGCTCGATGTCTATGTGCCGCTGCCCATTGATGCACGGATTCGGATGGAAGGCACCACAAAAAACGACGTAGAGTGGTGGTTTGACCGGGGCGAACAAGAAGCGAATTCTGGCATGACCAGACAAACGAAGGAGCACGCCGATCTGAAAAACAGGCAGCGTACCTGGCCAGAACTGAGGATCGATGATCCCGCACAGCTCGACCCATTGGTCAGACATCTCTGGGACAAAAACAAACGACAGCGCGGCGACGAAGACGACGAAATGTCCGTCACCCTCGACGCCGAACATGCTGCCGCACTGCAGCCACGATTGGTGCTTTTGGGCGGACCGGGCAGCGGCAAAAGCAGTTTTCTGCGCCATCTGACGCTCTGTCTGGCTGGGGCAATGCTGCACGCCGCTGGTGAAACACCACAAGATCCTGCCGCCGACCTGAAGCTCCTGCCCGGCTGGAGCGCCGGTGCGTATACACCGATCTACATCGAACTGCGCGATCTCGTCAAATATTTCCCTGAGCTGCCCGGCCATGGCAGCAAGGAGCCGGTCACACTGCCCGGGATTGAAGTTTTCTGGACCTATCTCCTCCAGAGAGAAAACTCTAAAGACGTCGTGCCAGAGCTGCGCAGACTGCTGCGCCAGGGCAGGATCATGGTGCTGCTCGACGGGTTGGATGAAGTCAACCGCGCACACGAGCCAGCGCGAATGCGCCAGATTGTCGCGCTGGTGGCCGCCCTGCACTCTGCCAAAGCTGCCCGCATCCTGATCGCCAGCCGCCCACATGCCTACAAAAAAGAGGACACCGCGCCGCTGCCCGACTTTGGTGTGGCGCAGCTCGTTCCGCTCGACCGCAACCGTCAGAAATTGCTGGCAGACGCCCTGCTGCGCCAGCTGCCAGGTGCAGGCAGCACCGCAGCTCTGATGAAGGCCATCGACGCTGCCCAGGTCAACGACGACATGCGCGAAACCCCGCTCTTTTTTACGCTGTGGGTTGGCCTGTGGCACGTGAACAGACCCAAACAGCTGCCCGCCACCAAAGCTGGGCTCTATCGCGCCGCCGTCGATCTCCTGCTTTCCAGCTGGACACGTCCCAAAAATCCTGACCCGGCGGTCATCGACGCCATCGGTGTCGATCCGCTGAAGCTGCGTCCCGTGCTTGAAGCGCTGGCGTGTAAGACCCTGACGCAGCAAAGCGAAGATTTTTGCGCTCAGCGAGCTGCTGGATCTGCTCGATGAAGCCAAAGACAACCCAGCTGGAGGCTTTCCCCAAGAAATGTTTATCGATCGAGTGGACGACTATCTTGAACGGCATGCTGGCATCCTGGTTGCTCCGCGCAAGCGCCATTATCGCTTCATCCACCGTTCCTTTCAAGAGCATCTGGCTGCATGTGAACTGATTCACCACACGTCACCCCCAAGCCACCCGCTGGAGATCTCACCTGACAACCTGTTTCCTGATGGACTGCTTGCAAAGCTGCAGCAAGACAGCAGCAACTGGCGCAACGTGGCGCGTCTGGCGATAAGCGAGCTGGTTGTCGCCAGACGCTTTGCCGATCTGCAGAATCTGCTGGAAGCAATGAGCGAGCCGTATGCAGAAGATGGGTGCAGCTGGCCAGCAGTGGCACTGCTGGCGCTGGAGATGGTCAACGATCCAGAGATGCCAGAGCTGCCAAAAAGGTGTGCACAAGTGCTGCGTCGTGCAGCGCTCCGAGCGCTGCACGACGTCACCTCCTTTCCTGTCCCAATGGAGCGGGCAATCGCCGGCAACGCCCTGAGCCGCCTCGGCGACCCACGGCCTGGTGTAGGCATCAATGACCGTGGCCTGCCCGACATTCTCTGGATGAAAGTGTCTGCCGGCGAATTCCCCATGGGCAGCGATCAGGCTGAGGATGAACAGCCAATCCACACGGTCTATCTGGACGCGTTTGAAATCGCCAAATATCCAGTCACCAACAGCCAGTACGCCTGCTTTGTGGCTGCGACCGGCCGAAGACCGCCGCGACACTGGGGTGGCACCATACCGCCAGACGGACTGCGCACCCACCCGGTCGTCGACGTCAGCTGGGAAGATGCAGCTGCCTTCTGTGCGTGGCTGGGCAAGCAGGACAATGCAACAATACGCCTGCCAACAGAAGCGGAGTGGGAAAAGGCTGCGCGCGGGACAGACGGACGGGAGTATCCGTGGAAGGGACCTTTTGACAAAACGCTGTGCAACATGCGTGACACTGGAATCGGAGGCACATCTCCGGTGGGGATCTTCCCTGCGGGAGAGTCACCGTATAAAGTGGCGGAGATGGCCGGGAATGTGGAGGAGTGGGTGAACGACCGGTACGACGAGAAATACTACAGTGTATCACCCGACAGCAACCCGCAGGGGCCAGCGACGGGCACGACCCGTGTGCTGCGGGGCGGGTCGTGGAACGACTATGACTTCGTCGTGCACTCCGCCAACCGGTACGGCTACCTCCCCGACAACTGGCCCTACTTCGGCGGGTTCCGGTGTGTCCGCTCGCTTCGATCCTGACCTTCTGGTTTCTGGCCTTCTGGGTTTCTGGAAAGCGGGGGGGGACGGGGGGCGGCCAGCCCCCCTCTTCCCCGGCGAAGCCGGTCAATATTTTTGTGTTTGACTGGTTCAGCCAGGAGGGTGTGGGCGGAGGCGGGCTGTTCCGAAACCGAGTTTTGAAAAAACTCGGTTTCCCGGCCCCTTCCCTCTACAAAAACATTTGCGCCGACCATCTGGGGGTAGCGGTCAGGGCGATCAAGGTCCCCGAAAGCAGGCTGCGTGTGCGCGACTGATAGACAAACAAAAAGAGCAGCAGCGCCACCCCGTAGGAGAGCAGATCGAGCCAGAAGCGCGCCCGTTGGAAGCCAGGCTGGCCAGGCTCGACGGTCGCGTACAGGCTGTAGAACGCCAGAATCAAAAAGAGACCAGCGGACAGGATGACGGCAACCTGCAGCAGGCGGGTCGGAACGGCGGGCAGCAGCACGATGGTGATGATGCTGATGGCCGCAGGCAGCGCCCAGTAGGCCCAGGCCAGCCGCTGACGCCGGGCACGCAGCCGAGGGTGCAGGATGCTCTCGGCGCCCGCAGCGGCAGCCACCGCCAGAAGCGCCGCCATGAGGGTGGTGGCCGTCACCTCGACCTGGGTGGGGGAGCCAAAGGCCCAAAAACGGATCTCGACCGTGGGGATCCGCAGCAGCAGGCTCAGTCCAAAGCCAAAAACCAGCACCCAGGTGGCGACGCTGATGCGCTCTGGGTAGCTGGTGGCCCCGACCAGGGGCTGCTGCCGGACGCCGGGCCTGCGCCCGAACCAGCGGGCCCGCCACTTGCTCAACAAAAAGCTGACAGTCTTGACAAGACCAGCCAGGCCAGTCAGAATACGAAGAGAGGGTGTACTGGTCTCTGTCGAAGACAAAGGAGTGTCAGACAATGCGCGAGCAAAACGAAACAACGACCCCCCAAGAAGTCTGGCAGCTTCTGCGTGAATTGATCGAAATGCAAAAAGAGAGCGAGCGTCGCCTTCAGGAGA
>JAPLGY010000577.1 GCA_026389955.1 Caldilinea sp.
GAATGCCCCAGGCCCGGACCGGGTCGGGCAAACGCTGGAGCGTCAGAAGCACGGTCAAAACAAAGTTGGCAAGTGCCAGCAGCAGAATGAAAAAACCCATCAGACTGAACAAAATGCCGTCAAAAGGCGTGCGCATGTTGAAGTGGCTGGCAGTGTTGCGCACGACCTGCAGCGTGATCAGGGCCGTTTCGACGATCAGCGCCCCCCCAGTGATGTTGGCTACGGCCAGCACCAGCCGCCTGCGCCCCTGAACCAGAGTCAACAACCACAGCAAGCTGGCCCCATAGACCGCGCCAGAGAGGGCAAACTTGAGCGGCTTGTACCAGCCGTTGGTGCCGCCAATCTCACGCGGGTCGACAAAAAGTACCACCGCCAGCAGGGGCACAAGCGCCAGGTGCAGCAGCACCGCCAGCGCAAGGGTGGAATTGACACGCCAGGCCCGCCGCAGCAGAGCACCCGGTTCCTGAAAAAAAGCCACAAGCCCACGAACCATTCTCCTATGCCTCCATCCCCGATCGGGTCTGACGTGTGACCCACAGACGAACCCCCCAATAAAGCAGAAAGCCCAGCGGGCCCACCATCAGCACCACAAACAAAAGCGGGGAGAGCAGCCAGGCGCTCAGCCCAACCCGGACCCCGTCCTGAAAAATCCAACGGCCGACAAACAGGTCAAAGGCCAAAAAATGGGCCCAGGCCACAGTGGCACCTTCTGGAGTGCCGAGCAAGGCTGCCATGTCAGCCAGGTTTGGGCTGCCAAGCAGCGGCAGCAGGGCCGGCAGGTTGGGCAACACCAGGCCAGCATACAGCAGGGAAACCGGCACCACCGGCCAGAACGACGAGAAAATCCGCTGCGTCCACCGCCAATGCGGCAAGAAAATCATCAACAGCCAGAAAGGGATGACAATCCAGTTGCTGAGTGCAAACAAAATTTCCATCATGCGGGTTGCTCCAATCTTATCCCTTGATTCGAACAAAAAACGAATTTCAAACATTGTTCGAAAAAGGGTTTCAAAATCCCCGAAATGCTTCGGGCCTAAAACACTTCGGGGGTTCCCCGCCCAGTCAGCGTGCGGCGAGGCCCGCCTGCAGCACCTCAATCGCCCTGCGAGAGAGGTCAAGCCCCGGCTGCTGGCGCAGAACCGTGACTGCCAGCATGGCGACCCCGTGCACCATCTGCCAGCAGGCTATCGACATCTCAAACACACCCCAGCCAGGACGCTCTTGAAAAAGACCGGCGGCGACACAACGTTCCACAGCCTCTTGCAGCACCCTGAAGGCAGGGCTGGCACACAGCTCCGCTTCGATGCCAGTGTCTGGCAAAGAATCAGCGGTATGCAGCGGCAGATAGGTGAATGCCAGCAGGAACGCGTCGGTGTTCTCTGTGGCAAAACGCACGTAATTCAAGCCACATTCGCGCAGAAAATCGCCGGGCGGCAAGGCAGGGTCTGTGCTGCGCAGCGTCGCCGCCAGTTGGTCGAATGCAACGTGGCAGACCGCGGCGACGATCTCCTCCTTGCCGCTGTAGTATTCGTAAAGCCCAGCCGGGCTGTAATCGATCCGCTCTGC
>JAPLGY010000681.1 GCA_026389955.1 Caldilinea sp.
GCCTGGGCACGCATTGGGCAGGAGGAGCATCTCATGGGCCGGGCTGGGATGGTGGGCGACGAGGTGGGCTCTGCGCTGATCGGTGCACGGCTGGTGCGCGATCTGATGCGTCTGGGGTTTTTGATGGAGCGGGTCTATGCACCGTACCCCAAGTGGTTCGGCACAGCCTTCCAGCGCCTTGGCTGTGGCCCGCAACTGCTGCCGGTGCTGACCAGTGTGCTGCATGCCCGTTCGTGGCAGGAGCGCGAGTGCCACCTGGTGGCTGCCTATGAGGCGTTGGCTCGGCTGCACAACGCGCTGGGGGTCACCAGAACAATGCCCGAAGCGCCGTGCCCGTTTTTTGGCCGCCCCTTTCAGGTAATGGCGCTGCATGGTTTCGCCGATGAACTGCTCCGCGGCATCACAGACCCGGCCGTGCAGGCTTTGGCGCGGCGTCCGTTGATCGGCAACATCGACCTGCTGAGCGACAACACCGATCTGCTGGCACACCCCCTCTGGCAGCCCGCGCTGCGCCACCTGTACATGGACTGAACAGCCTGCGGAAGAGGATGCGTACTGTGCAGCCGTTCTCTCAGGCAAACGCAGCGATGGTCGCTGCGATCCCTTCTGCCAGGGGCGTTGCATAGACGACGTCGGCATGGCGGCGCAGCTTGTCGCCGTCACAGCCTGCTGGGAAAGGCAGAGCTGTCTCTGCACAGGTGATGTGCACGCCGGGCCGCAGCGCCATGATCAGACGGGCGACTTCTGCGACCGAGACGACCGGCCCTCCCAGGTTGCAGGCCAGTGCGCCACCCGAGGGCTGCTCGGCCGCCAGCACGAACTGCCGAGCCACATCTGCGGCAAAATGAAACTGCATGGCCCCCCCAAATTGGATGTGAAAATTCTCTCCACGCGCGGCCGCCGCCATGGCCCGGGTCGGATCGCTGGTCAGCCCCTGGTCGCGCCCCAGCCCATAGACTGTATAGGGGCGCAGCACCGTGCTGCTGACACCGTACTCCTGCCAGTAGACCTGGGCCGTCAGCTCGTTGGCGACTTTGTAGACGCCGTAGAGCGTGCGTGGGGCAACCGGTGCGTCGGCGGGCAACAGCTCTGGCCCATACAGCTCGGGTGGCCCATAGACAGCCACAGACGAGGCCATGGTCAGATGGGACACGTGGGTGTGCCGGGCGGCCTCAAAAATATTGACCGTGCCGGCGACGTTGACCGCGGCGCCCAGCGGCGGGTCGGCGCGGCAGAAGGGCACCTGCAACGCTGCAAGATGGATCACATGCGTGACCCCATGCTGTTCAAAGACGGACCGGATCTGCCGAGTGTCGGTCAGGTCTCCTTGGACAAAGGTGATGTCGGCCTGCTCGTCTGGGCCCAGCAGGAGATCAAGCCGCTGTCGGTTGTCACTCAGATCGAAAGAAAGGGCCCGCTTGCCTGCCCGCTGCAGGGTATAGAGGGTCCACGCTCCCAGACAGCCCAGACCGCCAGTGACCAGGTAGGTGTCAGCCATTCGATGCTCTCATTCGTGTGTGGGGGGGTGGGTGGATTCTGCCGGCGGTGGCCCGGGCGGCCCGCTCTGGCTGCTGCTGCAGCTGGCAAAGCTCTGGGCGGGCAGCGTGCCGGCATAGGTGGGCCCGATGTAATAGGGAAAGGCCGGCACCAGATCGCCGTCGGCAGCGCGGGTGACGGTCACATGGTAGTGGTAGCCCAGAGCGTCGTGGCTGTGGCCGTTGTGCAGATCGAGGGTGGCTCCGCCGGCTGCTGTGCAGCTGGCGTCGTAGTAGTAGTCCTGCCGGTAGATGCCAGAGCGCGCAGTGAACAGATTGCCAGACAACGAGGTGACCGTCTGGGCTGTGGTTGGTCCTGCTGAAGAGGCGGTGACGGTCCCTTTGCTGAGATCGGTCTCGTCGACGAGCAGGCAGGTGCGGCGTCCGGCGCTGCCGCAGCCGCTGTTCGAAGCGGGGTTGTCGTAGCTGCGTGTGTGCCAGCAGCTCTGTGCCAGCGTGTTGGCAGCCTGCCAGGGGCCATAGATCGGATAGCCGTCGGCGGCGAAGCCGTACAGCGGGGAATGGGCGGAGCCGTCGTCGCCGAGCCGGTCCGCGAGGCAAGAGGGATGAAAGTGGTGGTGGTAGTTGCCGCCGGCAGAATGGCCGGCGCAGATGTCGAGGTCATACACTTCCAGCGCAGCAGCGATGTTTTGCCAGACCGATTGATTGTTGTACGAGAACCCATCTCCCCAGTTGAAAATAGCGACCCCGTTGATCCAGGCACCGATGTCGCCGAGCCCGGTCTGGCAGCTGGTTGACGCTGGAGTGGGCTGCAGCGGGAAACAGCGTTCTGCGTTCTGGGCGGTCGGGCATTTCGGGCCGGGAGGCCAGTACCCGTAACCCTTGTCTGTCTGTGCACAGCCCTGGCTTCGATAGCCGATATCCGCGCCAAAGACAACCTGGCTGCCTGTGCTCAGCGTAGTCTGGCCTGAGCGAAAATCTGTGGCCGCCTTGGGGCGGCTGTTGAGCCAGGCAATGTCGCTGGCGGTTGTTGTGTGGACATAATCTGGAATTTTGTCGGTCGTGATGCAGACGTAGGCGGTGCCGTTGATTGTCTTGGCGGTGACCTGCTGGACGTTGACGGTCGCGTCGGTGAAGATGGGAGAATTCTGCTGGCTGACGATCCAGGCGGTGAGGAGGGTGCTGCCTGCTGGTGTGGCAGTCGGGATGGCAGTTGGGATGGCAGTCGGGATGGCAGTGCGGGTCGGGGTGGGGAGGGCCTGAGCGGGGTTGTCGGCGACGACGGGCAGGTAGAGGCTGTGGCTGCTGGCTGGTGTTGGTGCATTTTTCTCCAGCTGCTGGCCTTGTGTGACGGTCACCCCGGACGCAAACACCCAGAAAAGCAACAGAGCCAGGACAACAATGCGGAGAGGAGCGGGTTTGGCCATAAATAAAGGTGTCTTTTCCGAGAGGCTGATCGGCCTGCTGCAGAGGGAGGGGGGCTAGGCAGGTTTGCGCGGTCTGCGCAGTTCCTGAGCTGTGGCACGCCAGTCAATCGTGGTGTACAACGCTTCGAGCTCAGCGGCCACTGCTGCTGCAACTTCTTCAGGGGTGCCTGCGCGTTCCTGGCTCTCTCCCCAGCGAAACTGTTCGGTGTAGGCGTCGGAGGCACTCAACCCAGCGGACATTGCAGCGGCGTCGACGGCTGTGGAGAAACGTTCTGACAGCGGTACGGTATGGCGGTGGCGTCCGACACTGGCTTTGACCTGCATTGGAATGTTGTGCCAGTAAAGAATTTGGTATTGGGCCATGTGACTTCCTGCCGGGTTGCAGCGGAGCATCTGTCCGCTGTGGGATGGTTTTTATGATATTCCACTATACACGCATTGGGGCCGGCTGTGCAATCTGTTCGGTGCGGCAGCTTTTCTTCCCGAGGGGGGGCACAGCGCGCACCTACGGTTTTCGCCCGAACCCGGAACGAAAGGCGGCTGCCATCAGCCCGCTGCGTACGTTGGTTGGGGCGGCGAGAAAGACGCGCGCCATGGTGTGCAGCACTCCGCCCAGCGAGAGGGTGTTGGAAAGATAGCCGGCCCAGGAGGGTTGTGGGAGGCGAAAGAATGTGGCAAAGAACTGTTGGGTTTGGGACTCGTTGAAGGCCAGCAGGGTTTGCAGGCCAAACAGGTACAGGCTGTGGCGTCGAAGATTTGCGGATGGCCAGAGCGCCTGCCAGCCGGCTGCGGCAGCCTGACCTGGGGAAGTGTCGGGGTGGCGGAGCGCCTGGGCGACGGCTGCAGCGACCGTCGGTGCGGCGCGCAAGGCTGCGCCGATCTGGTAGCCGGAGGCTGGATGCACCATGCTGGCGGCGGCACCGTAGCCGAGCAGGGGCTGTTTTGGATCGGGGATCGGCAGGTTCATTGGAAAAAGACAGTGCTCTTCGTGTTCGAGGGCAGCAACGGCACAGCCCATATGGTTCAGACGGCGGTGCAGTCTGGCCTGGAGCTGTTCGAAGGGGAGTGCAGGGCTGTGGGCCAGTGAGGTCTCTTCGACAAAATAGCGGCCCTTTCCCAGATCCATCGCGTACAGAAAGGTAGGGGGCTCTTGGCGGCGAACCTGGCTGTCGAGGTGATCGGCGCGGAAGTCCATCAACACCAGCTGTCCGTCGCGCACGGGGGGGTGGGTAAAGCGGCCGACGATGCCGTAGGCTGCCTGCCAGGCGACTGGCGGGCCGGGGGGGCGCCGGACAAAGCGTGGCGTGTGGCCGCTGGCGTCGACGACCAGCCGGGCATCGACCAGGGTGCCGTCGGCCAGTCGGACACGGCTGCAGCGGTGTTGTTGTGTGAGAGAGGAGGCTGGCTGGCGGTGCCAGCGCATCCCGGCCTGCTGGCAGGGGGCCAGCAGGCGAGTCTGGAGCCTGGCATTGTCGAACAGCCCATAGACCCGCTGCAGCGGCAGCTCGGTGTGGTTCGCATAGGCGACGGCGTCGTGCCAGCGATGGGCGAGCAGGCTTTGCCAGAGCGGAGAGGGCAGTTCATCTTCCCAGATTCCGTAGGTGTTTGGCCAGGGGCTCTCTTCGCCGGCAGGTGCCACGCCGGCGACGGTGAGGCCAGCCTGGCAGAGCGCAGCGGCCAGCGCCAGCCCGGCTGGGCCGGCGCCGACCACGAGCACATCGATGGGGGTCAGCACGGCTCGACCTGCGCTGTGCGGGGTTCCACTTCGCACAGCAGCGCCTTGAACACAGGAAAACCCGAAATGGGGTCGCGGTGTTCGAAGTTGGTCAGTGCGTTGGCGTTGGCTTGCTGCCAGGCCAGTGGGCCCAACGGGCCACCGCCCCCCATGTTGACTTCTACCGCCCCGCGCACGATATTGGTGGAGACATAGGCGTAGAGGGGGATTCGGCCGCGCAAGGAGCTGACCCAGACCGCATCGCCATTTTGGATCCCGCGTGCGGCGGCGTCTTCTGCATGCAGGTGGACGAGGGGCACCGGCTGTTTGCGGGCCAGGCTGGGGATATTGTGGTGTTGGGAGCGAAAATCGAAATTGGTGCGTGCGCCTGAGTTGAAGACCAGCGGATAGCGTGCGGCGACTTCGGGGCTGGCGATTGGGCCTTCGGCCGGTTCGGTGTAGACCGGGAGTGGTTCGTAGCCATAGCTGCGCAGCCATTCGGAGGTGGCTTCGAACTTGCCGGTCGGCGTCTCAAACCCTGGCTGGCCGTCGGCGCGCAGCGCGCCGCTGGCATACTTTCGGTAGCGTCGGGCAGGGGTAGGGGCTGTGATTCCTTCAGGCTGGGCCAGCAATTGTGCGAGCGAAATTCCGCTTCCCTGCAGCGCCAGCTCGATCATGGCGCGTTCGGTCTGCGGCCAGAGCTGGCCATAGCCCAGGCGATCGGCCAGTTCGGCAAAGATCAGAAAGTCGTTGCGCGCCTCGCCCAAGGGCTCGATCACCCGGCTGCGGTGTTGGACGTGGGATCCGTACAGCCCATACGATTCAATCTCGAACATGGTGGTCGCTGGCAGCACGATATCGGCGTAGAGAGCGTCGGCGGTCAAAAAGCGGTTGACGACGACGAGCAGGTCCAGCGCAGAGAGGGCCCGCCGCCAGAGGTCGGGGTCGGGCCAGGCGGTGATCAGCGAAGCGCCGCTGACGATCAGCCCGCGCAGCGGGTAGGGGATTCCTTCCAGGATGGCGCGTGGGAAGAGCGCGGCATGGGCTTCTTTGCGCACCTCGTAGTAGATGGGGTATTCCTCGGCGCCGATCGGGGGGCGGGCATGGACGGGTGGGGGGGTGAGATGGCGGTGGAGGCGGAA
>JAPLGY010000554.1 GCA_026389955.1 Caldilinea sp.
CAGAAGACGACAATCAGTCAGGGCAGGAGCGGGCGCGCCGCTGCCTCGACGCGCCCGACGCCCCACGGCATGGCGGCTGCCGACCGCAGCGGCAAACTCCCGCCTGAAGGCATCAACGTGGGGAAAAAGCGGCACAATCCAGTTGATGAGGAAGGCGTCCGCGACGTCAGCCTACTCCCGACTGGACATGTGGGGCGAGGAAAGGTAGATGCGTTTCATGGCAGTGGGTTTCTCACCAGATTACCGTCACATCGTAGCGTGCAATCAGTCCATCACCGGTCACGATTGGCATCTTCTCGATCTGGCTTTGCGCCACTAACATACGGTCGAATGGGTCGCGGTGATGATCGGGGCGAGAATGAACGTATGGGTATCCAACAGCGCTTTCATGATTCAAAGGCTTCGAGTATCTCTTCTGGAAGGGGCGCATCGAAATCCGGGGCGATCCAAATCTGCCCCTGTGCACTGCTAGCAACGCGTGGTCATGGCGCCGGCGCAAAGGGCACCAGGCGGGCGACCGGTTTTCCTGCTTTGGCGATGACGACTTCCTCGCCCATGCTAATACGCTGCAGCAACTGAGATAGCTGGGTCTTGGCTTCATGTACGTTGACAGTTGTTGTGGTCATTGCTGATCTTTCTCGGTGAACCGATTGATCGATAACTTTCACTGCCCGAATTCTAGACCAAGCGCATTGCTAAGATCGGCGACAATAATGATCTTGCGCACAGGCAGCAGCCAGGCTGGGCAGGCAAACCGTCAAAGCTGCGCTTTGCCGACTTCAGTCCGAAACCAATGCTGCCACCGCAGGCTAATGCGAATACCCGCACTCAGCAACTGTTCCAGGGCATCAAGCGCCGTCTGACGTGTGAGCAATCCAGCCCACACCGCCGCCAGCAGGATGCCAAGCGTACCTTTCACGGGCAGTCCCATCGCCTGCGCAACCCGCCGCGCCAGCCGTTCATCGATGATCACCCAACCGGGCTGAATTTCTTACGCCAACAATAACACCGACAACTCGCCTGAATCCAACCCCAATAGCATCGGTTCAAGTGTGACCGCTCTTGCCGGCGACACGACCTGTATCCAGCTTGCCTGAGCCAACTCTGCCGATCCAGGCTGACCATAGCCATCGATGACCACCTCCTCGTAGACGGCGCGAGGAACAATCACCGCATCAAACATCTCTCGCAGCAACGAAAGTTGACCAACCAGCGCCAGGGCGATCAAAGGTGTTGCGTTGACAACAACGTTCATGGTTTGAGGAGACGCGCTGCCAATTCACGGCTGCTCTCGGCTTCGCCGGCTTGTTCATCTTCCGCATAGTCCAGAACGGAGAAGCCATGTTCGGAGAGCAGCCGGTAGAACTCCCATCGATTGCAGCCCAGCACCTGCGCTCCCAGCCCTGATGATATCTTGCCCTGTTCGTAGAGCGAGCCCAGGGTTTGGATCATGACTCTCTGTTGGAACTGTGGTGCATCTTCTCTGGAAGCTACCAGCAGCGCCTGGGGAAAGCGAACTGTGACGCCCTCGACCTCGCTGGCTGTTGGCTGGATCACTGTGTCCATTTGAATGATTGCCTCCTGCAGCCTCGACTCCCAACTCACTGATCAAGATTATATCTCTGATCGGGACGCCCACGAAACTCCCCCATCGTCGCCTGCCCGGTCCGGCTGATTCCCTTGCGCACGGTCAGCCCCAGGATTTTGAGGTCGAGCCAGAAGGAGAGGTTGTCTACGTACCAGACATCGTAAGCAAATTTCTGTTCCCACGAAATCGCGTTGCGCCCGTTGACCTGCGCCCAGCCGGTGACGCCGGGACGCACTTCGTGTCGCCGCGCCTGCTCGGGCGTGTAGCGATCCAGATACTGCATGAGCAGCGGGCGCGGCCCCACCAGGCTCATATCGCCCACGACGACGTTCCACAGTTCGGGCAGTTCGTCCAGGCTGGCAGCGCGCAGAAACTTGCCAAAGCGGGTTAGTCGGTCGGTGTCGAGCAGCAGATTGCCCTGGTCGTCACGCGCGTCGTCATGGTGCGGAATTTGATCATGCGAAAGGGTTTGCCGTGCAGACCAGGGCGCGACTGACGGAAGAAGACTGGTGCACCAAGTTTCAGACGCACAAGCAGCGCTATGATCGCCATGATAGGCGCAAGAAGGAGTAGAGCCGGAAGGGCGATAATCAAATCGAACAAGCGTTGCTCGATGCTCCCCGTCAGCACCTTGATTATAGTTTCGATCGGTTATCTCACGAAACGCAATCATCACCGCTTGTCCAACCGGGTTTTCTTTCCAACAGAGCCATTCTCTCTGCGCAATCTGCAGATCGAAAAATTCAGGATTGATCCGCAGAATACGCAGAGGATCTGCGCGCCGCCGCCTCGAC
>JAPLGY010000692.1 GCA_026389955.1 Caldilinea sp.
AGGCGGCAATTCCAGTCGGCAGTGCCTATCTGGTTGCTGGACTCGACGACTGGCGGCTGGTGCCCGTGGCGCTGGCGCCGCTCATCGGCCATGCCTTTTCTCCCTGGCTGGGGTTCCGAGGAGGCAAAGCGATCGCCACGACAGCAGGAATGTGGGCCGCCCTCACCCTCTGGAGCATCCCGACAGTCAGCGGGGTCAGTTTGCTCCTCTTCACCCAACTGGTCGGTGCCAACGGCTGGGCAGTGCTCGGCGCCTATGGGGTCGTTTTGGTGTACCTGCTGCTGACCCCGCACGCCTTCGATTGGTGGGCTTTCCAGCCGGCGACCCCCATCTTGCAGGCCATCTGGGCAGGCAGCCTGCACGTGCTGCTCTACCGCCACCGTGCCGACCTCGCCCACCCCCCCCTGCTGCGCAGGAGAAAGCGTCCATGACCCTGCTGCTGCTGGCGATGACGCTGGGCCTGGCAGTTCTGCTGACAATTGCCGCGACCAACTACCGCTCCTTCCCACGCCTGTACCCCGCACCCGCGGCCAGCCCCCAGCCCCACCTTTCGGTGCTCATTCCTGCCCGCAACGAGGCAGCTGTTCTCGCAGAAACCTTGCAGCGGCTGGCCACACAAAACTATGCGAATCTGGAAATCCTGGTGCTCGACGACCGCTCCGAAGACAGCACCCCCCAGATCGCATGTCAGCTGGCCGCCCAATTCCCCCAAATCCGCGTGCTGCAAGGCACCCCCCTCCCCCCAGGCTGGACCGGCAAAAACTGGGCCTGCGCCCAGCTGGCCGCCGCCGCTACCGCCGAACTCCTCCTCTTCACCGACGCCGATGTGCGCTGGCAGCCCGGCGCCGTGCACAGCGTCGCAGCAACCCTCCAGACCCTGGACGCCGACCTGCTCACCGTCTGGCCCACCCAGATCACCCACAGCTGGGGCGAACGGCTGACCGTGCCGCTGATGGCCATGGCCGTGCTCGGCTACCTGCCCGTCCGCCTGGCCCACGACTTCTTCCACCCACTCGCCGCCGCCGCCAACGGCCAGTGCATGGCCTTCCGCCGCCCAGCCTACACCGCCATCGGCGGACACGCCGCCGTGCAGGCAGCCATCGTCGAAGATATCCAGCTGGCCGAACATATCAAAGCAGCCGGCTTTAAGCTGCGCATGGCCGATGGGGCCGGGCTGGTTGCCTGCCGCATGTACGCCGGCAGCCAGGCTGCCTTCGACGGCTATACCAAAAATATCCTGGCCGGCCACCACAACCGCATCAGCCTGTTGGCGCTCTCCACCCTCTTTCACGGATCTTTGTTTCTCTTTCCCTGGATCTGGCTGCTGGCAGGCGCCCACTGGCCACTGCCCGGCTGGCCAGGCTGGCCGCTGGCCCTGATCCTCGCCGGCGTGACCCTGCGCGGCGTCACCGCCGCCGCCACCCGCCAACGAATCGCCGACGCCGTCACCTTGCCCCTCTCCGTGCTGCTCTTCACCGCAATTGCCGCCCGCGCCCTCTGGTGGAAAGCACGCTACGGCGGCGTACTCTGGAAAGGTCGAGTGCTCCATGTCTCCTGACTCCCCCACAGCCCCCATCCTGGTGCTCGGCGCCGGCATCGGCGGGCTGAGCGCCGCCATCCGGCTGGCCGCCGCCGGCCACCCTGTCCAGATCCTCGAACAAAACGATGCCCCCGGCGGCAAAATGAGCCAGATCAGCGCCGACGGTTTTCGCTGGGACACCGGCCCTTCCGTGATCACGATGCGCCCCGTCTTTGAAGAGCTTTTCGCCGCAGCCGGACGCCGTCTGGAAGAGTACCTGACCTTGCTGCCGGTCGATCCGCTGACCCGTTACTTCTACCCAGACGGCACCCGGCTGGACGCCACCCGCGACCTCAGCCGCCTGGCCGAACAGATCGCCGCAATCGACGAGCGAGACGTGGAAGGATTTCTGAATTTTCTCGCGTACGGTGCCCGCCTGCACCGGATTACAGGCCCGGTGTTTATCTACAACCACCCCCCTACCTTGCGCACGCTGCTCAAGGTGCCCCCAGCCGACATGCTGCGGGTCGACCCCTGGTTGACAATGGACCAGGCCATCTGCCGCCGCGTCCGCTCACCCCAACTACGCCAGCTGCTGGGGCGCTTCGCGACCTACGTCGGCGCCAGCCCCTACCAGGCACCCGCCACACTCAGTGTGATCGCCCATGTCGAGCTGACCGGTGGAGTCTGGTACCCGCGCGGCGGCATCTACCAGATCGCCCAGGCCATGGCCCGGCTCGCTGCCGAGCTGGGCGTCGAAATTCACTACCACACACCGGTCGCTCAGATCCTGGTGCAAAATGGCGCCGCCACCGGCGTGGTCACAGCCGCCGGAAAGCAGCTGCCTGCCAGCGCAGTCGTCGCCAACGTCGACGTCGCTACCGTCTACGATCGCCTGCTGCCCCCCGACCTGGCCCCTGCCCGGCGCCGCACACTGTGCACACGCGAGACCTCCTGCTCTGGCTTCGCTTTGCTGCTGGGAGTCGAAGGCACCTACCCACAGCTCGCCCACCACAACATTTTTTT
>JAPLGY010000445.1 GCA_026389955.1 Caldilinea sp.
ATGAAGGCGCTGCTCGCCTACGCCACCGTCGCCGTGCTGGGCATGCTGGTCTTGCTGCTGGCCTTTGACAACACCTATGCCTATACAGCGTTTGTTGTCACGGTGATAGCGCACGCGCTCTACAAAGCGCCGCTCTTTCTCAGCGCCGGAATCGTCGACCATGCGATGGGCACACGCGACCTGCGCAAGCTGGCAGGGTTGGGCCGGTCGCTGCCGCTCCTGGCCGCCACCGTCGCGCTGGCAGCCCTCTCGATGGCTGGGGTGCCGCCGACCCTGGGCTACCTGGCCAAAGAGCTGCTGCTGGAGAGCGGCATGGAACAGCTCGAACAGGGACAGTGGCTGGTTGGCTCGCTGGCCTACGGCGCCGCCACCCTCTCCGCACTTTTTATGGTCGGTGCAATCCTGACCCTGCTCTGGGAGGCGTTCTTCCGCCGACACCCAGAGGAGAATGGTGCCCGGCTGCACCATGTCCCCTCGTTTGGCTTCCTGGCTCCTGCCCTGCTGTTGACCCTGCTGGGCGCGCTGGGCGCCCTGGCCGTCGACAGTGTCCAAAATCTGCTCTTCGCCCCTGCAGTCGCAGCGCTGGCCGGCGAGCCGGTAGAACTGCATCTCAAACTCTGGCATGGCTTCACGCCCGTCTTCCTCACCAGTCTGGCCATTCTGGGGCTGGGCACCGGTGTGTTTCTGGCCCGTTCCCCGCTGCGGCGCCTCTTGAATTCCCTGCCCGCACAGCTCAGCTCGCTCTTCGTCTACGACAAACTTGTCAACGCCCTCTACCGCCTTGCCTACCGCGTCACGACCTGGATCCAAGGCAGCCCGATGGCACCCCAGATCAGCGTCACGCTCCTTTCCGCAGCACTGCTGGTCGCCTACGCCTTCGCCCACAGCAGCTTTGCCTCCTTCCTCCTGTTGGACTCGCTGGAGATGCCCAGCCTCACCGAGTGGCTTCTTTGCGCGCTGGCCATCTTCGGCGCCCTGGCCACGATCCGCGCCCGTTCTCGCCTGAGCGCGATCATCGCTTTGGGGGTGGTTGGCCTCACCGTCACCCTCTTTTTTCTGGTTTTTGGAGCGCCCGACCTGGCGCTCACCCAGCTGCTGATCGAGGTGCTCGGCATCATCCTGCTGGTGCTGGTTTTTTTCCGCGTTCGTCCGGACCCAGAGCTCGACAGCGGACAGAAGACCTCTTTGCGCAAAATCTCCAAGCTCGGCATGGCTGCCGCAATGGGCTTTTTTGGCTTTGCAGTGGTCCTGATCAACCACATCAGCCAGGTAGGGGAGAGCATCAGCCCATACTTTTTGGAAAATTCCTATTCGATCGGCCGCGGCAGCAATGTCGTCAACGTCATCCTGGTCGACATCCGCGGCTATGACACACTGGGCGAAATCACGGTCCTGGCATTGGCTGCTCTGGGAGGGTACGCCCTGCTGCGCAGCCCACAGCTGCCCTTGCTGCGACGGCGGATCCAGATGGCCCGTCGGCAGAACGGTGCTGCAGACCAACCAACGCCGCCCAAGACGGAGACAGGCCATGACTGAAATCTACCTGCGTCTGGTCGATCGGATCCTGACCCCGATCCTGCTGTTGATCGCAATTTTTTTGTTCTTGCGCGGCCACGACCTGCCTGGCGGCGGCTTTATTGCCGGGCTGGTCGCCGCTGCCGCCATCGAACTCACCATTCTGGCCCTCGGCAGCGCAGCCACCCGCGACCGCTACGGGCCCTGGCTTGCTCCCCTGCTTGGTATCGGCTTGATGGTCGCAGTGACGGCTGCGTTGATCGGGATGGCCGGCGGCGGTTTTTTCTTGGGAAGATGGATCCAGTTTGAACTGGCCGGCGAGACCATCAAGCTGGGCACCCCCCAGCTCTTCGACCTGGGGGTGATGCTGGTCGTGGTCGGTATGGCAGTCACCTACCTGCTGCGCCTCAGCGAAGCCGCCGAGACCCCCCCTCCCTCCACAGAACACCGGGAGACGCGCCCATGACTGCCTTGATGCTGGCCCTGCTCGTCGGGCTTCTCTTCGCCTGTGGCACCTATCTGGTCCTCCAGCGGGGGCAGATCAAGCTGGTGCTGGGGCTGGGGCTCTTCACCCACGCCATCAACCTGGCCCTCTTCGGCACAGGACGCCTCACCCGCGGTGCCCCGCCGCTCGTCGACGGGGAGACCGTCAAGGCCGCCGGGTCAGCGGCTGCACTCTTTGCCCGCTACGCAGACCCCCTGCCCCAAGCACTGATTTTGACGGCCATCGTCATCAGTTTTGGCATGACTGCCTTCATCGTCATGTTGATCTTCCGCCGCGACGCGTTGACCGGCAGCGACCTGCTGCCCGGCGAGCTGGCGGCCGTGGTCAACACTGCCGACCCATTCGCCGAATTCACCCTGCGCATGCAGCTGCCGGAAGCCGCAGACGACTACGATCTCCTCCAGTATGAGCTGGATGAGGTCTACGACTATCCCGAGCGAGAAGTGGAGAACGCACGCGAATGACACCCCACCCAACCGTTCTCATCCTGCCCGTGGCCATCCCCCTGTTCCTCGGCGCGCTCTCGCTGCTGTTTCAGTCGATGGCCCCCAACCGCCGTGTCGCCCTCCAACGTATCTTGGCCGGCCTCGGTCTCTTCGCCAATATGGCGGTGGCTGGATTCCTGCTCTTTTGGGTCCTGCAGCGCGGACCCCAGGCGTTTCAGCTCGGCCTCTGGCCGGCCCCCTTCGGAATCACCGTCTATCTGGATACCCTGACCGCCCTCATGCTGGTCATGGTCGGGCTGCTCAGCCTGCTCATCTACCCGTTTGCCCTGGAAACGATCGACCCTGAACGCGCCCGGCTGGGCTTTTTCCCGATGCTGCTTTTTCTGCTGATGGGGGCCAACGGCGCCTTCATCACCGGCGACCTCTTCAACCTCTATGTCTTCTACGAAGTCCTGCTGATGGCCAGCTTTGTGCTGCTCACCCTGGGAGGAACCCCCAGCCAGATCAACGGCGGCATCCGCTATGTGGTGCTCAACCTGATGGGGTCGATGATGCTGCTGTTGGGTGCTGGGATCACCTACGGCACCGTGGGCACACTCAACATGGCGCACGTCGCTGTGCGTATGGCGGAAGCACCGTACACCGTGCAAGCTCTGATCGCCGGCCTGCTGCTGGTCGCCTTCGGCGCCAAAGCCGCTGCTTTCCCAGTCTTCTTCTGGCTGCCCAGCAGCTACCACACGCCCCATCCCGTCGTCACCGCCCTCTTCAGCGGAGTGCTCACCAAGGTTGGGATCTATTCGTTGTTCCGGGTCTTTCCCCTCTTTTTCCCAACGTTGCTCGCCACCTGGCAGCCGCTGCTGCTGACCGTCGCCGGGCTGACCATGGTGATCGGGGTGTTGGGTGCCTTTGCCCAGCCCACCATCCGGCGGCTGCTCAGCTTCCATATCATCAGCCAGATCGGCTATATGCTGATGGGGCTGGGGGTGGCCCTCTCCCCCAGCCCCTATGGGGTGGGCTTTGGACTGGCACTGGCGATCCTCTTCCTGCTCCACAACCAGCTTGTCAAGACAGCCCTTCTGCTCGGCGGCGGCGCTGTCGAACTGGAAATGGGAACGGGCAAGCTCAGCGAACTGGGAGGATTGGTGCACAGCCGCCCGCTGCAGGCCACACTTTTTCTCGTAGCCGCCTTTGCACTGGCAGGCTTCCCACCGACCAGCGGCTTCATCGGCAAGCTCGGACTGCTCGAAGTCACCTTCGCTGTCGGGCAATGGCCGATCGCCGCGGTCAGCGTCTTTGTCAGCCTGCTCACCACCATGAGCATGATCCGGCTCTGGCAGTCGATCTTCTGGGGCCCCCCCCGCCACGCTCCGCCCTCTGGGGTCCGCGCCCCCGGCCGGACGCTGTGGACCACCACACCGTCCGCCATTTTGGTGGCGCTCAGCCTGGCGATCGGCGTCGCCGCCCAGCCAATGCTCGCACTCGTCCAGACCGCCGCCAGCCAGGCGATCGACCGGGCAGGCTATGTGCGCACGGTCAACCCGGAACTCACCGAACAGGATCGCTCGCTCCCGCTGGGGATCCAATCCCAGCGGTCAGAAAAGGCCGGAGGATAGTCGTCCATGCGTGTGCTTTTGCTCTTCCTGCTGAACCTCGGGATGGTGCTGGCCTGGGGGGCCCTGCAAGAAAGTTTCACCGCCAGCACGCTGCTCTTTGGCTTCCTGCTCAGCTTTCTGTTGCTCTCTGCTCTCCATCGCGGCTACGCCCGATCGGTGCTGGGCGTCTTCGGCTATCTGCTCTTTCTGGCCTGGAGCATCCTGGTGGCCAGCTTCCAAGTCGCCGGCTACGTGCTCTCCCCACGGCTAAAATTGGACCAGGGCATCGTGGCGATCCCACTGGCCGTGCACAGCGACCTTGAAATCGCCATCCTGGCCAGTTCGATTACCTTGACCCCTGGCACCCTCAGCGTCGATGTCGGCCACAGCCCGACCGGCGAACGCGTTCTTTATGTCCATAGCCTGGTCCTGGGGGACCCGGAGGCGCTGCGCCGCACCCTCCAACGTGACTTCGAACAACGTATCCTGCAGATCACCCGCGGGGAGAAGTAAACCATGTCCTTTGTCGCCTGGATCGAAGTTCTGCTGGCTGTGCTGGCCCTCTCGATGCTCCTCTGCTTTGTGCGGCTCTACCTGGGACCCAATCCCCCCAACCGGGCAGTGGCCTTCGACACGATCAGCAGCCACGCCGTCGGCATCTTTGCCCTGTTGGCCCTCCGCAACCACGCCCCAGCCCTGCTCGACGCAGCCATCGTCACCGCCGTGTTCGGTTTCGTCGGCACCCTGATGCTGGCCCGCTATATCGAACAGTCCAATCGACAGGACTGGGAATCAAACGAGGAATAGCCTTGTATGTCACGCTCAGAGCAGATCGTCCTGCTGTTGGCAGCCGTCGGTGTCGCCTTCATGGTTGTCTCCTCGATCGGAATCGTGCGTCTGCCCGATGTCTTTTCGCGCATGCACGCTGGAGGCAAAGCGTCGACCGTGGGCATCGGCGGCCTGCTGCTGGCAGCCGGACTGTTTTTCTTCAATGAGTTTGTGCTCTACCGTGTCCTGCTCTTGATTGCACTCCTCTTTGCCACGCTGCCGATCGCCTCCTCGGCGATCGCACGCGCAGCCTACCGCACCAGCCGCCCCAAAAAGAACCAGCTCCGCTACGACGAGATGGCTCAAAATACCGACCCACATCCTTGAAGGCCCAACCACCCACCGTGCCCGGACAGGCACACCCCACCGATCGGATTTGTGATGGACTACAATTTTGACCAGGTCATCGACCGACGCAGTTCGGACAGTGTAAAATGGGGCTATTTTGCCCCGGACGTGTTGCCCATGTGGGTGGCCGATATGGATTTCGCAGCCCCCCCCCCGATCATAGCAGCGCTGGCAGAGCGGGCCCACCAGGGAGTTTTTGGCTACGGGCTTGAATCCAAAGCGCTCAAACAGACCCTGGTCGAACGGATGGCGCAGCTCTACCGTTGGGAGATCCGCCCGGAGGAAATCGTGCTGCTGCCCGGGCTGGTCTGCGGCCTCAATGTCGTCAGCCGTGCGGTCGGCGCCCCAGGCGACGGCGTTCTGACCCATACCCCCGTCTACGGACCCTTTTTGACCGCCCCGGTCAACCAGGGACGGATGCTGCAGTCGGCACCGCTGCGTGCAGTCCGTCAGGGGCACCGGATTCGCTATGAGCTGGACATGGCCGGCCTGGCCGCAGCGTGCACGCCCGAGACCCGGCTCTTCATGCTTTGCAACCCGCACAACCCCGTCGGCCGCTCTTTCACTGGCGCCGAGCTGACCGAAATCGCCGCATTTTGCGCCGAGCGAAACCTGGTGATCTGCTCCGACGAGATCCACTGCGACCTGCTGCTCGACGCGACCCAGCATCTCCCAATCGCCAGCCTGGACCCAGAGATCGCCCAGCGTACCATCACATTGATGGCCCCCAGCAAAAGTTTCAATATTCCCGGGCTGGGCGCCAGCTTTGCCATCGTCCAAAACCCCGCCCTGCGCCGTCAGGTCGAAGCCAGCATGGCTGGAATCGTCCCCCACATCAACCTGTTTGGCATGGTCGCTGCCACCACCGCCTACACCGCCTGTGCAGCGTGGCTGGCCGCGCTGCAGCACTATCTGACCGCCAACCGAGATTTCGCAGTTCACTTCATCGAACAAGAGCTGCCCGGCGTCGGCACTACGTTCCCAGAAAGCACCTATCTGCTCTGGCTGGACTTGCATCAACGGGCGACCGAAGGCAAGGTCGCTGACTTTTTGCTGGCCAACGCCAAGGTGGCTGTCAACGAAGGGGCCTGGTTTGGGGCCGGCGGCGAAGGCTTTGTGCGGCTCAACTTTGGCTGCCCACGCTCAACCCTGGAAGAAGGGCTGCACCGGCTGCGAGCAGCCCTGGTGTGAATCCGCCCAGCCTCCTCGGCCAGAACACGCGGCACACAGTCCTGCTGCTGGTGGCAGCACACCTCTGTCTGGCCCTGGCCTACAGCGTCTGGAACCCGATCGCCGAGGCTCCAGACGAAGCAGACCACTGGGCACTGGTCGTGTACCTGGCCCAGGAACAACAGCTGCCCACAGGCCCATGGATGACCCAGGGCAAACATCCGCCCCTGGCCCACATCGGAGCAGCGCTGCTGGCACTGCTGGCCGAGCCAGGCAACGACTTTCTGCACCCCAACCCTCAGGTCCAGCTGCAGCCAACCGCAGACGGGTGGTCCCCCAATTTTTTTCTCCACACCGACCAAGAAAACTGGCCCTGGCAGGGAGCTGTGCTCTCCTTCCACCTGGCAAGGCTCTGGTCGGTCCTGACAAGCACAGCGACTGTGACCGCAGCGTACGGGCTGGCCCGTACGGTCTGGCCACACCAGACAGGCCGGGCGCTGGCCGCTACCGGCCTGGTCGCCCTGCTGCCCGAGTTCGTGTTCATCGGCAGCGCGATCAACAACGACAGCACCGCAGCCCTCTTCGGCA
>JAPLGY010000361.1 GCA_026389955.1 Caldilinea sp.
TCCTGACGGTTCTTGCGCCATCCGCTGACAATGTCGTACCCTTCATCGATCTTCGCCATCAACAGCGGAATATCCATCGGGTCGTTCTGCAGGTCTGCATCCATCGTGACAATCACTTCCCCGCGTGCCTGGGCAAATCCAGCTGCAAAGGCAGCCGTCTGACCAAAGTTGCGTCGAAACCGAATGATCGTGAAACGCGAGTCTCGGGTCGCAATCTCCTTGAGCAACGCAAAACTGCGGTCGCGCGAGCCATCGTCGACCACAATCACCTCGGCAGGCTGCCCATAGTGGGCAATCGCAGCATCCAACGCTGTGTAAAGCTGCGGAATGCTGCCCTCTTCGTTGTAGAGTGGAATCACAATACTGATTTTGAGCGGCGCAGCAGGGGCTGCTTGCCCTGCAGAAACCTGGGTCGACTGTTGACTCGTCACACCTCTTCTCCTCTCGGATCGATTCACTCAGCCCGGGTCTGAATCCAGCCCGGGGATCTCCAGCGGGCCTGCCACCCTTGCTTCCTCAAAAGTCGCCATTTCGTTCAATGTGGCCAGTGCAGCATCCAACAGCGGGAGCGCCAGCAGTGCGCCCGACCCTTCCCCCAGCCGCATCGACAGATCCAGCAGGGGAGACAAGCCGGTACACTCGAGCAAAGCCCGATGGCCAGGTTCCTGGCTTTCGTGGCCGGCAATTGCAAATGGGTGCGCTGCCGGGCACAGGCCAAAAGCCAGTGCAGCCCCCGCCGTCGAAATGAGCCCGTCCACCAGCACCGGCACCCTGGCTGCAGCAGCCGCCAGCACCACCCCGGCGATCGCCCCGATCTCCAACCCCCCAATTTTGCTCAGCACGTCGATCGGGTCGCTGCGCTCCGGGCGGTGTCGTGCCAACGCCTCTTCGATCACAGCAACTTTGTGCTGCCAGCGCGCTTCGTCGATCCCAGTGCCCCTGCCCGTGACCGCAGCCGGGGCACGCCCGGTCAGAACCGCAGCGATGGCGGCACTGGCTGTGGTGTTGCCGATCCCCATCTCACCGGTGACCAGCAGGCAGGCCCCTTGCTCGACCGCCACCTGGGCCACCTGGATCCCGGTCTCGACTGCGGCGACGGCCTCGTCAGGGGTTAAGGCAGGAACCTCCAAAAAATTGCGCGTCCCTGGCCGAATTTTGGCCGCCACGAGGTGAGGATGGGCGGGCAGCACAGCCGCTACCCCAACATCCACCACCGTGACTTCTGCCCCCACCAGACGGGCCAGCACGTTGACCGCCGCTCCACCTGCCAAAAAATTGTGCACCATCTGGGCAGTCACCGAGGCTGGATAGGCGCTGACGCCGGCCGCCGCCACGCCGTGGTCGGCCGCACAGACAATCACCCGGCAAGGGCGCAGCGGCGGGCACAAACTGCCCGTGATCCCAGCCAGCTGGACACTCAGCGCTTCCAGCCGCCCCAGCGCTCCGGCAGGTTTGGTCAGCTCTTGCTGGCGCTGCCGTGCAGCCAGCTGGCTCACCGGGTCCAGCGCGCCAATTTGGGCGACCGTCTGCGACAACAACTGCCCCGGCGCTCTGCTGCTCATCGGCTGCTCACCCGCCCGACGTTGCCGTCCACGCTGAGCCCAACCGCAGCTCCCTGCCCAGGAAGGTGCGCCCCCACCACAGCGGGTCGCCCCAGGGCACGCGCACAGTCGGCCAACGGGTCGATCAGGCTTCCCTGCGCGATGAGCAGCGCAGCCGAGGCCGGCAGCAACACCGCAGCTGCACTCTCCCCCACCGGGCAGCCCCATACGCAGCCAGGAGAAGGAACCTCATCCGCAGCCATCCCACTGGCCACCCCTGCCGCTGCGGGCAGCACTGCCGGATCCCGCCGGGCTTCCCGCTCCCCCCACAGCAGATCCGCCGGCACCACCTGCTGCGCCTGGGCCAGCTGCACGCGGCGTTCCCCAGCCGTTGCATGGATCCCCGAACGGTCGCTGATGTTCCACTCGCCGGTCATCATCTGTTTGACCTCTTCGAGCTCGTAGAAAAAGACATCCTCGCTGGCCAGAAGTCGTTGGTCGACCGTTGCCTCACGGCCAGCAGCCAGAGCCCAGCGGCGTGTCCCAGCCAGCACAAAGGCAAAAGCGTGCAGCCCACCGCTCTGCAGTTCGATCGCCCGACGCATACGCTCGAGCAGGTGGAGCGTCTCTTTGCGCTGGCTGCTGTCGACCGCTGCCAGCAGCGGTGCGGGGTCGGCAGGGAGCGGCGGCGCTGCCGACCGCTCGTCCGCAGCAGCTGCCCGCAGCGCCGCAACCAGCGTCGCAGGATCTTCCCGCCAGCGCGGCACGGCAATCTCTCCTTCTCCGATCGCGCGTTGGCCATACAGAGCCATGAACTGTTCGAACGCCTCGCCAAAAGCACCCGCTGGCAACGACAGCTGCCCATTGGAGTCAATAGGGCTCTGCAGCCAGGCCAGGGCCGCAGGGTCGGCGGCTGCCTGCCTGCCCAGCGCAGCCACCTGGTTTGCCAGATCCAGCTCGACCGTGCGTGTGCTGCCCCCCAAAGCCACCGTGAGACGGGCTGCCCGCTGCTGAGGTGTGCCGTCCCGCTGCCCCAGCAACAGCCGTCTGCAGGCAACCTCCAACGTATGGCGGGCGGCAAAAAAGGGAAGCAGCGCAGCAGCACCGACCCGCTCAATTTCTTCCATAATCTGAAGCACCTCTGCCTGTGACCAGCGCAGCGCCATGACCCGCTGATACCAGGCCTGGGCGCGGGCAGTCGTGCCAGGCAGTTCACTGTGCAACGCAGCCAGCACATCCTCGATCTTTTTGTCTGCCCGTCCACGTTTAAGGGATGCCAGCAGACCTGGCTTGTTCCAACCGGCCAACGGCCTGGCAGCACCGTCCAGACGCAGCTGCAAAGGTTCAACCCCAGCCTGGTCCGCTTCCAGCCTCGCCGAAATCGATAGATTGACATACGGGCGCGCCTGGCAGACACGCACCAGACGCGAGCGGGGCGCAGGGTGGAACCCCAGACGGTCGAAATACAGATACCAGGCACGCGCCGCGACTTCCACCAGCAGGCTGTTGGTAAATGGCGTCAGCGCTCTGGGTGCCAGCGGGTTTAGCCAGGAAAGGCTCCAAACCTCCCCGGTTTCGAGCCCCTGCCCCAAAAACGTGTAGTCGATCACAAATTCCCTCGTTTGACCTATTGCTATCCGCCTATAAAACGGTGTACACTCAGAAGAGAGACATCCCGGCATCCACAACACTTGGATTGTCCCAGTATACACGCGATGTGTCAACTTGACGCCTTCACCCATTGGAGGAGGAAAAATTATGTCTCACCGTCTTCTTGTTTCGTCACAGTCCCGTCGAGCATGGGGTTTTGGAGGGTGGATTGGGCTGTTGTGTGCAACTCTGCTGGGGTGGGGGGCTGTGCATGCCCAAACAAGCACAACCCCCATTTTGCTGGGTGAATTTGTGAACGCCGACCTGGCGGCAGGCGAAGAAGCCGCCTATGTGCTGACAATTCGCGACGACGCGACCTATACGGTTGTCTCCACAGGAGACAGCTCGCCAGACAACTTTCAGCTGACCATCTTGCGCGACGACGAGAGCGTGGTTTACGAAGAGACGCTGGCCGATCTGTTCGATGTCGAACTGACAGCCGGGGACTATCTGCTGCTCTTTGTCGCGCAACAGAGCGCAGAGCTGGGCTTTGTGGTCGGTGTGGAGGCTGGCAGCATGAGCGCAGACCCCTCCTTGCCGGGGCAGCTGTTCAACGGCGCCACCTTTGTCACCTCTGGGGTGACAGAGCCCCTCTACGCCGAGGTAACCGTCGAGGCGAGCCAGTACCCACAACAGCTGGCCATCCTGGTTCAAGGCGCCGACGACGATCGATACACAGCGGAGCTGGTCGACTCAGTCACTGCCGACTCGACCACGATCGCCACCGACCGTTCCGACGTGCTGCTGCTCCCCACCCAGGGGGGGGTGTACGAATTGACCGTCACCCCCGACGGCGAAGGCGCAGAGCTCCAGGTCAGCATCTTTCTGAGCGGACCAGCGCCCGTGCTGGAGCCAGGTGTCGAAACCAGCGACGACCTGCTCAACCCGGACGACACCAACCTGTACCAGTTCGCTGTTGCAGAAGCTGGCACCACCGTCCATGTGGTTGCGACGTCGAACGAAATGCTCACATTGGAGGTGGGCTTTCGGCCAGGCGAGGGCTTTCGGTCAGCCTATTCCTTCGGCGACGAACCTGCCAGACTTACCTTTGTCGCCCCAGTGGCCGGCACCTACTACCTGGACGTGAGCAGCGATGCAGAAGGGGGGGCCGCCTACACCGTGCAGTTCGAAGAGGGCGAGCTGGCCTCCACCTTGCCGCTGGCGACCCCGGTGAATGGGCAGATCGGGGCTGACACCGTCGTCGGCTATCTCGTCCAGGTCGATACTGCCGAGCAGTTCCTGATCGTCGTGTTGGCTGGCCACACCGAAGATGACCTCGACCTGCAGCTGAGCCGGTATGCAGACGAAACGATCACGGCCAGCGACATCAGCCAGCTCGGCGGCTCCAAAGAGATTGTCTCCACCTATGTAGAAGAACCGGGCACCTACATCGTGCTGGTGGACAGTACCTGGAGCGACCAGGCCGCTGACTTCTCGATCAGCGCAGGGACGATCCCGGTCACAGACCTGCTCGCCGCTGCCGGCGACGAGACGGAAAGCAGCACCCCCACTGAGACAGCCCCCACTCAGACAGCTCCCACAGACACAGCCCCCACAGAGACAGCTCCCACTCAGACAGCCCCCACAGAGACACCCCCCACTGAGACAGCTCCCACTGAGATCCTCGAACAGTGGGCCGTCAACGCTTCTGCGTCCAGCCAGTACGGCGACGACGATTGGTCCGCCCAGCAGGCGACCGGGGAGCCAGACACGCTGATTCCCGGAGACGAAGTGACAGCCTGGGCAGCGTACAGCAGCGACAGCCAGCTGGAAACCTTGGTGCTGGCGTATGCCCAGCCTGTGATCCCGGTTGGGCTGGAGATCTACGAGTCCTACAATCCAGGTGCCGTTGTGCGGGTCGAATTTTTCGATCTCAACACGGACGAATGGGTGGTCGCCTGGGAGGGAACTGCGGAGAGTGCGGGGCTGGATTTTGCGACTTTCCGTCCTGCGCTCATCTCCGTCAATTTTGCCACAGACCAGGTGCGTCTGACTGTGGATGAACCGTCGGTGAGCGGCTGGAACGAGATCGACGCAGTCAAATTGATCGGCATTCCCGACTGACCGCCCGCGCCAATCGGCTGATCGGTGCGGGTCAGCCGATTGGTGGGTCAGCTTGGCGTCAGTCTGCTGTCTGCGCAATCGGACATTTCCTTACACATCCTTCGGAGAACTTTGCTAGGATTGTGTATAAATACTGTAAATACATGGGCAGCCGAAGCGGTATTTTCTTTTATATCTAACCTATTTGACAGAGGAGGCGTCCATGAATCAGTTTTGGAATACGACAAAAACAACTTTGCTGCTTGGCCTGCTGACCGGCTTTTTTGTGCTGATCGGCAATGCGCTGGGCGGTGGGAATGGCATGGTCATTGCGCTTTTGTTCGCTGTGGCCATGAACATGGCGGCCTGGTGGTTTTCAGACACCATGGCGTTGAAGATGAGCCGAGCACGTGAGGTGACTCCCGCAGAGGCACCGGAACTGCACCGCATGGTCGAAACGTTGGCCCAGCGTGCGGGGATTCCCAAACCGAGCGTGCACCTGATCGACAGCCCGGCCCCCAATGCTTTTGCCACGGGCCGCTCACCGGCCAAGGGTGCGGTGGCAGCGACCACCGGCCTGATGCAGATTTTGACTCGCGATGAGCTGGCCGGTGTCATGGCGCACGAGCTGGCACATATCAAGAACCGTGATACGTTGATCAGCAGCATTGCGGCGACCATTGCCGGGGCAATTGGCATGTTGGCAGACATGGCGATGTGGAGCATGATCTTCGGGGGCAGCGACGACGAAGAAGGAGGCGGGGGGAGCAGCTGGCTCATGTTGATTTTGGCGCCGATCGCTGCGCTGATCATTCAGATGGCGATCTCGCGCTCGCGTGAGTTTGTGGCGGACGCCGAAGGTGCCCGCATTCTGGGGGACCCTGCCCCGCTGGCCAATGCGCTGCGCAAGCTTCAAATGAGCGTGACGCGCCAGCCGATGGCAGTGGCGCCGGCAACTGCGCATCTGTACATCGTCAACCCCATCTTTGGCGGGCTGGCAGGGCTCTTCAGCACGCATCCTTCCACTGAAAAACGCATCGCCCGTCTCCAGGAACTGCGTCTTCTCCCAGAGACAGGGCGGGGACGGTCAGCCGGCTGACCCTCAGCCCACCCCCAGTTCGCTCAGCCGGGCGCGCGCCACAAAGCGGCGATACGCACGCACTTCGGCCAGCAAGGCATCGAACTCTGTCCACAGATCTTCGGTGCCTGCTGGCCCGGCTACCGCCGCTCCCACCAAAACCAGATCGGCGTCCAACCACTCGATCAGACGAAGTTTTCCACTGTTCGCCAACAACAGCAATGCTGTGCGAATCACCCCTTCGGTCTGGCCGAGCCGCGCTGCCATCCGCTTCACATCGACCTGCCCTGCACTGCGGTTCAACGCATATTTGACCATCCCTGCCACCTGTTGGAGCACGACCGACGGCGCGTCGTCGGCGGTAAAACGGGCACAAAGATAGACCTGACCGCTGTCGTTGTTGTCCAAGAGCCAGCGCATCAGCTCCGGAGAGGGGGGAATGCTCCACAGAACCAACGGATGGGAACGCCCTGCCGGCACCGCAAAGCGCGGGGCATACTCGACCCCTGCGCCGGCTGTTTCCAGACGAGTTCCTTCCGCATACCAGATTGCCTTCGCCGGCAAAACAGGGGCCGGTTCAAACGACTGGCGCAGGTCGACCAGGGCCACAGGCGGTCGCTGCGCCACCGGCGCCGCAGGCAGGGTGACAGCCGGGCGGTGGGCCACATAGAGCAGCTGCAACGAGCGCTCTCCCCGATATTGGTTGACCCCCAGCGTATAGACCAGATCCAGCGGCCCTGCCGGCAGCTCGGCATCCCCCCCCCCAACCCAGAGCAGGTCCCGCACAGGCCCCTCTTCCTGACGAATCCGCAGTTTGCGGTGGGTGCCCTCGGCGCCCATCCGGCGGTCGCCGACCACCACCACCCCCCCTGTCGCCAGCCGCGGCAAAGGGTTGCCCTGCCCAAACGGGGCCAGCCGCGCCAGCTGGCTTGCCACTTCCAAAGAAAGCTCGTCCAGCCGGACGGTGAGATCAATCTGAAGACCCGGCTGGGTCACAGGGTCTCGATGCAGCTCCACCTGACGGCTGAGCTCCTGACGAAAGACTGCGATGTTTTCGGGCTTGAGCGAGAGCCCAGCCGCCCCCGGATGCCCCCCATGTGCAGCCAGGAGATGGCTGCAGGCCGCAATGGCAGCACCAATATCAACCCCCTGCACACTGCGTGCACTGCCACGCGCCAGTTCGCCGGGCGGCATCCGCAGCAACACCACCGGCTTGCCGTAGAGCTCGACCAGACGCGAGGCCACGATCCCCACCACCCCTGCATGCCACGCCGGATGCGCCAGCACCAACGCGTTGAATTCCAGCAGGCTCGGGTCCTGTTCGATCAAGGTGTCCGCCGAACTGGCGATCTGGCTGGTCAGCCTGCGGCGTTCCTGGTTCAGCCGTTCCAGCTGATTGGCCAGCTGCCCCGCACGGATCGGGTCCCGCGTCGACAACAGCTCGACGGCCACCGTAGCATCCTCCAACCTTCCCAAAGCATTCATGCGGGGCCCCAGCTGAAATCCAATCGACTCGGCAGTCAGCTGTGAGGCGTCTACCTGGGAGATCTGCATCAAGGCCAGCAACCCGACGCGGGTGGTCGTGCGCAGCCGCTCCAGCCCCCGTTGCAGCAGATAGCGGGCATCGTTCACCTGTTCTGCCACATCGGCCACAATGCCCAGCGCGACGAGGTCGAGCAACCGTTCCTCTTCGCCGCTGTGGCCGGCCAGCGCAAAGAGACGTTGGACAAGTTTGTAGGCGACACCGACACCGGGCAACGTCCGCAGCGGGTCACCTTCTGGCAAAAACTTGGGGTTGACGATCGCATTGGCGCGACGCACGCTGGCGCTGCCAGCTTCCGCAGCGTCTATCCCCCACAGACGGTCGGGGGCACGCCCCTGAAACTCTGCCGGAAGGTCATGGTGGTCGGTGACCACCACGACGATCTTTTGGTCCCGGGCATACCCGATCGCCTCTGTCTCGGCGATTCCTGTGTCGCAGGTCAACAGCAGGTCTATCGGTCCCTCGCTCTGTTTTTCTTGCAATTTGTGCAGACGAATGCCGTGATTTTCTTCGAAGCGATTGGGGACATGAAAACGCACCCGGTCGTCGCCAGCCAATGTACGCAGCGCGGTCACCAACAGCGCAGTGCTCGTCTGCCCATCCACGTCGAAGTCACCCCAGACCAACAGATGCTGTCGCTGCTGCACGGCGGCCAGAATCAGCGCTGCAGCAGCATCCACCCCGAGCAAAGCCGACGGCGGGGCGGGCTGGTACTGGCCAGGGTCCAGAAAGGGAATCGCCTTCTCGGGTGTATCGACCCCGCGCTGCGCCAGCAGCTGCGCCACCCAAGGATGCCCTCCGACAGCAGAGACCAGGGCCGGAGAGGGGACAACAGGGTCTCTGAACACCCATGGCTGTGCTCTGCCCATCAACGTTGTCTCCCCCCAAAGCCGAACAAGCTGGATTTTCGGTCTGTCTCGGCCCGCTGCAAGCTGGCGCTGTACAGATCCAGATGGCGGCGCGCAATCTCGTCCCAGTCGAACCGACGGCTCACTTTTCGTGCGTTGTTTTGCAAAGATACCCGCAAAGCCCGATCGTCGGCCACCCGCAGCACCGCCGCCGCCATCGCCTGGCTGTCGCCGACAGCAGCGTAGAGCACCTCCCGCTCCTGTTTCAACTCGACGATCGGCGCCTGCGGCGTGGTGGTCACAATCGCACAGCCGTTGGCCAGCGCCGCCATCAAGGTTCCCCGGCGCAGGCTGGCTCCATCCCGGAAAGGCAACAACAGCACGTCGCAGCTGTTCAAGTCTGCAGCCACCTCCAGATCCGGCATCGCCCCTGTCCACTGGATCTGCTTAGAGAGCCCGTACCGCTGGATCTGGGCTTCCACCTTGCGAGAATAGGCCACATTGGTCGGGTCACTGGCCCCCATCTGATCCCCGATCATCAGCAGATGGACAGAGTCGCGCATCTGGTTCAGGAGATGGATCGCCTCCAGAAGCTCTAAGGCTCCCTTGCTCTGGTTGAGAAACCCAAAAAAGCCGACCACCAGATCGTTGTCCGTGTAGCCGTAGCGCTGGCGTCGGGCTGTTCGCTCCGATACGCTGAGCCGGGCACTCACAATGTTGCTGCCGATCGGAATCTCTGTGGCCGCAATGCCCGTTTGCACGAGAGCTGCTCTGTCGGCAGCAGTCGTCGTAATCACACAGTCCGCGCTGCGGGCCGGGAAGCGTGTCACCCAGGAACGCAGCCGATGGCCAGCCTTGGGGAACAGATACATCGGCAGCAGATCGTGGTAGGTCCAGGCGACCCGGATGCCCTGCCGTTTCCACCAGCGCGGCGCAAAATTGATGGCAGGGTGCATGGCATAGGCGGCTGTCTGGTACTGCACGTGCACCAGGTCGGTGTGCAGCGCTCGCGCCAGCTCAGGGATCATCGGCAGCACACGCCAATCCCAGCATTCGACGGCAGGCAGGACTCGGATCGAACCGTCGAATGCGGCACAGTCTGGCTGCGCCGCCCGCTGTGCAGTCAGCACACTGATGCGCGTCCCCCCCTGCTGCAAGGCACGACTTATTTCGCGCGTGTAGGCACCGACTCCCCCTTGCATTGGGGGATATTCTCCGGTCACAAACAACACATGCATCATTATTCCCGCATCGTTTTCTGCAACGAATACCCACGATAGGGCTGTTCGACAAACCCATGCTGGCCCAACAGGTTGATCGCAGCCACCTGCTGCATCCGGACAAAAACCAGAACCTGTTCGAGCGCCTGTTGTGCTGTGTCGTTGAGGATCCGGCGCAGCAGCCAGCGACCCAGGTTCTGGTTTTGCCACTGCGTTTCGACTTCCCACTCCCACAGATGGGCAACCCGCGGCGCACGCGCTGCCGGAACAAACTGCACGACGCGCGCCGTGGCCACCCGTTCCGTGCGCCGGAAAAAAATCTCGTAGCGGCGGTCGCGCAGATCCCCACGGAAAGACAGACTCAACCCGGCCTGTGGAACGCTCTCCTCGAACAAGGTCTCTTGCACCCGATAGACAAATGCGTAGCGGCGGTCGACAAACTCGAACCCATCCGCCAACAGCAGACGAGTCTGGGCGGCCCAGTCATCTGGCAAGAGACCCATCCCGCCCTGCCACTGCGGGTATCCTGTGCTGGCGGAGTATGCCTTGATCACACCCACTCGATGCTGCCGCCAGAACTCGCCAGCAGCCGCCAGCAAGGCAACCGCCACGGGGTCGACAAGAGTGCGCTCTTCAGGCAATACCCAAAAACGCAGCAGCCCGAAGGGCTGCGCGCTGGGCAGTTCGAGGGTAGCGCTCCCTACGGCGACATCCAACAGACCCACCAACTCGCCAGCCCGCACAGCCAGGAACACAGCATGCTGCTGCCACTGTACGGGCCACAGGCTGGGCGGAGCTTCTGACAACAGCTGTTCGTGAGCCTCCTCCACCTCCATTGGTCTGCTGTAGAATGCAGCCGCCAGCTGCCGGTTCAACAGCACGCACGCCGCTTCCAGCTCGGCAGGCAGCAGTCTCCGGACCGCGATGGCCGGTGCAAAAGGCAACATCAGCCTTCCTCACCCACCTCTGCCCGGCACATGCTCGACCAGATCGGCCAACAGCAGAGCCTGCCGCTCTACGGCTGGCAGCGCCAGACTGGACAGCTGGTTCAAGTCGATCAGCCCATCCGGCTGCAGCGGGTAGTAGGTCACCACAATTCTCCGCATCCACCGCCCTGTTTCGACAGCATTGTCCAGCTGGCCAAACCGCACCCGTTGGGTGCGTGACGGCGAACAGCAGAGCAGCCCTTCTGCATCTACGACCACCCACGAACGCCCCTGCAGGGCATAGATGCCTCCTGCATACAGACACCCGACCAAAAACAGCACCGTCACCCAGTCGAATTGCTGCGTCAATGACCAGCCACAGAGCGCTGCAGCCAGCAGGCTTGCGACAACCAGAACACGATAGAGCGGCGTTGGACGATAACAGTTGGAGGGAGCGGTCACGGTCGATCCTCCAGCTGCGCACGGTAGATCGACTCGACCTCTTCGACATGTTGCAGAAACTGGCGTGGCGGCGTCACGGTGGCGCGCAGCGAACGCAGCCGTTGTCGCTCGTCTACCCAACACTGCAATGCCTGTTGCCAAGCCAGAACATCCCCGGGCGACAACAGAAACCCGTTGACCCCGTCCTGCACCGTTTCCAGCAACGCCCCCAGCGCCGAGGCGACGACCGGGGTCCCTGCCGCCAATGCTTCGTGTGCCACCAGGCAAAATGTCTCGTGCCAGAGGCTGGGGAC
>JAPLGY010000408.1 GCA_026389955.1 Caldilinea sp.
GGGCAAAGTCCGGCTGATCTACGCTGACCCCCCCTACGACAGCAAGCTCGTCTGGACACGCAAAGTGCGGCTGCGCCAGCCCCGCCAGCGGGGGCAGGACCCCGTGGTGCTGCGCCAGCCTCAATACACAGACAGCTGGCCAGAAGAAGGGGCCTACCTGCAGTTTCTCTACGAACGACTGCCGCTGCTGCGCAGCCTGCTGGCCGACAACGGCAGCCTTTGGCTCCACTGCGACCACCGCCACGCCCACCATCTGCGCTGCCTGCTCGACGAGATCTTCGGCCCAGAAAACTATCTCAACACGATCACCTGGCGCAGCCAGATCGCGCGCGGGGCCAAAACCCATGCCTTCTATTTCCCCCACAGCGCCCAGACGATCCTGGTCTATGCCCGCAACCGCACCGCCCCAACCTGCTGGCAGCCGCTCCGACGGCAGGTCGTGCTGAACGAAGCCGAAGCCTCCAGCCTGTTTTTGCGCGATGCAGGCGGTTTTTTCCGCACCTCAGACCCAGGCAGCTATTCCTTCGAAAGCCTCAAACGGCTGCACGCCGAAGGCCGACTCTACGCCCCCTACGGCGGCACCCCCGTCGTAGACGAGTCACAACGCCAGGTCTTCGCCTCCAACGGCGGCAACCTGGGCGTCAAATACTACCTTGCCGATCTGGGCGACGGTCGCTACCAGGTCGAACGCACGCTCGACAATCTGTGGGAAGATGTCCCAGGCCTGGGCACAACGCCGGGCGAGGATCTCGGCTACCCAACCCAGAAGACCGAACTGCTGCTGCAACGGATCCTGGCCGCCGGCAGCCGAGAGGGCGACTGGATCCTGGATCCCTTCTGTGGGTCGGGCACCACCCCGGCAGTCGCACAAAAACTGGGACGCCGCTGGCTGGCCTGCGACGCCAACTATGGGGCTGTGCAGACAGCCGCCCGCCGCCTGCACTCCATACAAAACGAACAGCTGACCCGCCAATCCGTGCCAGCTGGCGCACAGGCTGGCTTCGAGCTCTCCACCACAACGACACCTCCCCCCCTCCCGCACAACCTGCCAGCCACCCGGCTCACAATTACCCAGATCGATCCGCCACAGTCTATACTAGAAATCGCAGTGCAGGAGGTACAGACCCCTGCACTGCAGGTCGCCGGGGTAGAAGGCAGTTGGCTGGCGCGGGTCGACAGCATCGCCATCGACCCGGCCTACGATGGACAGTTGCTGCGTGCTGTGGTCGTCGATGCGCCGCTCCACAAGCGAGCAGCGGTCGCCGGACGCTATCAGTTGTCCGCACCCAGCCTGCCAACGACCGTCGGCGTGCGCATCGTCGATATTGCCGGAGGCGAACAACTGGTGACCTGCCGGGTCGACCCAGAACCGCATCTGTGAGGAAATTTCATGGCTACGCCCGTATTGACCGTTTTGGAAGAAGACAGACACGCCTGGTTTGCCGGACGCACCCGTGCGATCCAGAAATACCTGGATGCCGAGCTGGGCCCCCCCGGCAACCTGGCCAGACGCACTGTTCTGGATGTCGGCGGCGGCGCCGGCAACATGGCCCATCACCTGGCCCACTACGGCGCTGTCCTCAACCTCGAATACAACGCGCGGCCAATCCTGGTCGCCCAACAACGCGGCGTCCCCACGGTGCAGGGGTCAGGCGAAGCGCTCCCCTTCCAAAACGACCGCTTCGACCTGGTGACGCTGCTGGACACAGTCGAACACATCCCCGACGAGCTGGGGGTCTTCGCCGAATGCGCGCGGGTGCTCAAACCCGGCGGCCTGCTGCTGGTCACTGTCCCTGCCTATCCGTGGCTCTGGAGCTACAACGACGAAATCAACGCCCACCAGCGCCGCTATACGGCCGCCGAGCTGCGGCAGAAACTGGGCCTCAGCGGACTGCGGGTGAGCCGCATCAGCTACAACAATTTTTTCCTCTTCCCGGCAGTGGCCGCCATCCGTTTTCTGCGCCCCTATAACCCAGGGCTCAAGAGCCCCCACCTCCACCCAGACGCTGACGTCTATCAGGTCGATATGGAACCGATCCCCGAACCTGTCAACACACTCCTGCACGGAATCTACTGGCTCGAAGCCGAGATCCTGGCCCGGATTCCGTTCCCCTTCGGGGTCAGCATCCTCTGCATCGCGCGCAAGTAGGGGGACATGGAGCGTTTTCTGCAGACGGCTGCCCGCCGTCACCTGCTGGTGCTCGGGCTGTTGACCGCCTTGAGCCTGCTGCTGAGCTGGCCCTTGCCCGCCCAGCTCTCCACCCATGTGCCGGGCGTGCCACAGTGGGCCTTCGACGAGGCCACCTTTGTCTGGAATATCTGGCATTTCAAACACGCACTGATCGACCACCTGCGCTCTCCGCTGCACAGCGAGCTGATCTGGTACCCGCTGGGCATCGACCTGGTGCTCTACACCTACAATTTCTACCACGTGCTGGCCGCGCTGCCGCTGGCGCTGGCCACCTCTCTGCCCCTGGCCAGCAATGTCACCCTGCTGACCAGCACGGTGCTCAGCGGCTACGGCACCTGGCTGCTGGCAAGCTCGCTGCTGGCCAAAGGCGGCCCCCAGCGGGCCCCCTCGATCTTCTGGGGAGCGTTGGCCGCCGGGCTGCTCTATGCCTTTGCCTCCAATCGGGCGGTCTACACCGCCCTGGGCCACTACGACATGGTGACAACCCAGTGGATCCCCTTCTACACCCTGGCGCTGCTGCGCGCTCTGGATCCCCAGCTGGACGCCAGACGACGGCGGCTCTGGGCAGTGCTGGGGGGGCTCTTTTTCGCCCTCACCGGGCTGGCGGAGATGATCAGCGCGCTCTTTCTGGCGATGTTCACCCTGCTGGTGTTGGCCGTCCAGTTCCGCCGCCTGCTCGCAACCTGGCGGGCGACCCTGGAGAGCCTGCTCTGGCTGGGGCTGGTCGCCTTTCTGGTCTGGGCCCCAGCCCTGCTGCCGATCGTGCATGCTTTGTCCAGCGCCGACTATACCCTCTCCGGCTGGGGGGATGCTCTCGCCCTCAGCGCCGATCTGTTGGGCTGGTTCACAGCCACCGTCTTTCATCCGCTCTGGGGCGGCGATGTGGTGCAGGAGATGCGCCTGGTCCAGCAGCGGGCGGTCAACCCAGCGCTGGGCGGTCTGCGCGACATCAACACCGTCTTTCTGGGGTGGGTGACGCTGGCGCTGGCGCTGCTCGGCAGCATCCTCTTCTGGCGTACCGTCAGGCTCTGGGTGTGGACCAGCCTGGTCTTCGGCGTGTTGACCCTGGGCCCGCTGCTGCAGATCAACGGACGCTATCGGTTCGACCTCGACGGGCTGGAGACCACCTTCCCGCTGCCTTTTGCGCTGCTCCACTTCCTCCCGGTTGTCCAGGCCAACCGTGCCCCCAATCGCAACAGCGTGCTGCTGATGCTGGGGCTCGCTCTGCTGGTCGGCTACGCAGTCTGCTGGCTGCTCGACCAGTTCACCCGCCGCGCCGGCTGGCTGCGTCCGGCGCTGGCCAGCCTGCTGGCCGCTGCGCTGATCTTCGAACATCTGGCCTGGCCGCTGCCCCTTTCAGACGCACGCGTGCCGGCGATCTACGCCCAGATCGCCTCCGAACCCGGCGAGTTCAGCCTGTTGCAGCTGCCGCTGGGCTGGCGCAACAGCTTCGGTGTCCTGGGCCCCGAAAAAACACTGCTGCAATACTACCAGACGGCACACGGCAAGCCGATGCTGGGCGGCAACATCAGCCGAGCACCTGCCTTCAAAATGGACTATTTTGCACGAATTCCCTACTTTCAGGCGCTCACCGAGATCGAATTTGGCCGCCCGCTGGACCCTGCAACGCGCGCCGCGGCCGCAGCCCAGGCGGCTGACCTGCTCTATCTGTACAACACCCGCTATGTGCTGCGCTTTCCACCAATCCCAGACCGCCCCCCTTACACGGAGACCTGGGCAGAAACCTGGGCGTTCGTGCAGGAGACCCTGCCGCTGGAAGCAGCCCCTTTCTGGGCCCAGAACGGCGTCGAGGCGTGGCGTGTGCTCCAGCCTACCGGCAGCGACCACTTTGAACTGGCTCTGGGTGCAGCTGGATCCTTTCCCTATCGGGGAGAAGGGTGGGACGGAGCCGAGGTCGACAGCCCCTACGGCGAGCCAGCCAGCTGGGCGACCGAGCCACGCAGCCGACTCTTTGTGCCGCTGCGCCAGGTCGACGCAGCGGCCACCTACACGGTGCGGGTGCGCGCCCACCCCTTCGCCTACCCTGGCAGCCCCACCCAACAGGCGCGGCTGACCGTCAACGGCCAGCCGCTGGTCTCGCTGCCGGTCGACGTCGATCTCAAGGCCTTTGCCGACGGTGGGTTCATCGCCCTGTTCGACGAGCAGGGCGAACAGAGCGACGGCTCGGCAGGTCGGCGTGGGGTCAACCTGACCGTGCTCGACCCCCACAGTGGGCGTCTGCTCGACAAAGCAGGCTTCGACACCGCTGCCTCGGCGACCGAAAGCGACCGGCTGGTCGCCTACGTCAGCCAGATCGAGGCCGGGTCCGTGGTGCTGGCGGTGACCTCCGGCGATGCCACCGCCTTCCTGAGCGAAGCCGCGCTCCAGGCCATGCGGCGCATCGGCGCCGATCTGCCACAGAGCCAGGTGCAGGGGCAGTATTTTGCCGTCGCCGGCGTGACGGGCGCCGCGCCAGGGACAGCCGTTCAAGTGATCGACGACGAAGACGCTTTTTTACGCGTCAGCCTGAACCGCGACCGGCGCACCTTGGCCGCAGCAGTCGCCAGGGTCACGGTCACAGGCCCATGATCAGCTGCGTCGACGGTGCCCTTTCCAAAAAGAAAGAATTTGAAGATAGCCTCCAGGTCGACCGTTCTGAGCACCTGCTGGCGGTAGCAGCGAAAGCCCGCCGTGCAGTCGCGCGCCGAAAGCCCCAGCACGCTGTGGACCAAAGCATTGGCGGTGTAGCTGATGAGCTGGCGCAGGGGAGGAGAACCGACGACAGCCCCGCCGGGCACGTAGCGGCTGCCGATCACCAGGTCGCAGCCGGCTGCTGCGCTGGCAAGCAGATCGGGCAGACTCTCCGGGCTGTGGCTGAAATCGGCGTCCATCGTGCAGATGTATGGATAGCCCAGCTGGCTGCCGTAGGCGAAAGCAGCCTTGTACGCTGTCCCAAGCCCCAGTTTGCCGCTGCGGTGCAAGACATGCACGCCAGGGTCGGCGGCAGCCAGCAGATCGGCGATAGCGCCTGTGCCGTCTGGGGAGGCATCGTCGACGATCAGAACATGGATGTCGCCGGGCAGCTGGCGCAGCCGGGTGACCAGCCGTTCCAGGTTTTCGCTTTCGTTGTAGGTCGGCACAACCGTCAAAACTTGCCCGTCCCAGGGGATCTCCCTGTTGCGTTGTTTTTCGTCGTCTTTCAAACTTCAATCCTTGTCGGTCAAACAGCAGCCATGGTCAAATCCTACCCCATAACACCGCTGGATAGAAAGTTGGCTCTGCTCGTAGGTGCCGTCGTCGGCGGGCTGCTGGTGCGTGGGGTGCCGCTGGACCTGCTGCCGGGCGATGCTGGCGAATTTCAAGTGGCCGCCTGGAAATTTGGGCTGGCCCACGCCACCGGCTATCCGCTCTATCTGCTGCTGGGCGGACTCTGGCAGCATCTGTGGGCAGGGGTGGGAGGGAGCCCGGCGGCCGCGCTCAACCTGTTGAGTGCGCTGTTGGCCGGGGGGACGGCTGGGCTGTTCTTTGTGCTGTTGGTCGGCTGGCTGCCCGGCACACCGGCGGTGCGCCGGCTGGCGGCAGGGCTGGGCGTGGCCTGGTTTGTGGCCAACCCGACCCTGCGCAGCCAGGCCCTGCAGGCCGAGGTCTACACCCTGCACGCCCTGCTGGTGGTTGGCCTGCTCTGGACGCTACAGCAGCTTCCGGGCTCCGCCAGCGGGGCTGGCTGGGCCCGACGTTTCGCCTGGCTGGCCTGCGGGCTGGGGCTGGGGCTGGCCCACCATGCCACCACCCTGCTGCTGCTGCCTGCGCTGCTGCTCTACCTGGCTGCTGCCCACCCAGGCTGGTGGCGCAGCGGCCGCAGCTGGCTTTGGGCACTCCCCGCCGGGCTGGCTCCGCTGCTGCTCTACCTGTACATCCCGCTGCGCAGCGGGCCAGATGCTTCTCCCTGGTATCACCAGCGACTGGGCGACAGCGTGCTGGATCTCTCCCCCGCTACGCCAGCTGCCTTCTGGGCATTTGTCAGCGGACAGTCGATTTCGGTCGGTTTTCACGACCTCCAGACCGCACTGGCCCTCCTGCCGACCGCTGCTGTGCTCTGGCTGCGCCACTTCGAGTGGCCCGGGCTCGTGCTCGCCGCAGCTGGCCTGTACACGTTGATCCGGCTGCGCGCCTGGCCCCTGTTGGCGTTGACCGGCAGCTACTTCCTGCTCCAACAGCTGTTCAACCTCTTCTACGCCATCGGAGATATCTTCGTCTACTACATCCCCCTCTATCTGATTGTCTCCCTCTGGATCGCCTTTGCCGGGGCCGGAATCGGCAGCGGCTTTCAACCCGCCGACCGCACGGAGCGGACTCCGGGATGGGCCCCCGGCTTGTTGTGCGTCCTGCTGGCGCTGCCCGCCCAGCTGTGGCTGACCTACACACCGCTGCTCGACCAGCTCCAACGGGACAGCGCTGCCACCCGCCAACAGTGGGAGGCCATCCTGGCTGCCCAGCCCCCCGAAGACGCCATTCTGGTCAGCAACGACCGCAACGAACTCGTCCCCCTCTTCTATCTGCAGCAGGTCGAAGGGCGCCGACGCGATCTCACCGGCCTTTTCCCGCTGATCCACCCCGGCTGGAGCGACATCGGCGTCACGCTGCAGCAGGCTCTGGAAAAAGGGGGCAGCCAGCCCGTCTACTTGATCAAACCGATGGCAGGGCTTGAGGCCCGCTTCACCCTGTATCCCCGCACCCCCCCGCTGGTCGAAGTGGCCGGCCCGGCTGCACAGGCCCCACCCGCACAGGTGCTGAACCGCCCCTACGGACCCCTGCTGCTGCAAGGCTACAGCTGGACAAACCAGGGTCGGGCCGTCGAAGTCACGCTCTACTGGAGCGTGCTGGAAACGCTCGCCCAAAACTACACCACCACCGTGCAGCTCTTCGACGCAAGCAGTACCAAAAGAGCGCAGTCAGACCATCCAGCAGGGGGCATCTATTATCCCACGTCGCTGTGGAAACCGGGCGAGACGCTGGTCGACCGGCATCTCCTTTCGCTGTCCGACAACGTTGAACCCGCGCAAGTGCAGGTGGGCATGTACACAGGAGCGGAGGCTGCCCTGCTGGCGCCGCTGCTCGAACTCACCCTGGAAGGGGAAATGCAGCCATGACAGGCAACGAATTTACCGTCGTACAGCCGTGGCGCTCCGATCCACGCGGGCCCGCTCGCTGGATTGCCACCCACGTGGCACGCAACTGGCCGCTCATCGCGCTGATCTTGGCAGGGGCGATCGGCAACGCAGCCCTGGCAGCTGCGCTGCCCATCTTCACCGGGGTTGCCTTCGATGCTCTGAGCGGGGGCAACCCCGACCTCCAGAAGCTGGCAATCTCCTGCGTCCTGCTGCTGGTGAGCCAGTCAGTCCGTTCCGGGCTGCAGCTGACACGCAACTTTGGCAGCGAAGTGCTCGGGCAACGGCTGGAACGAGATGCGCGCCGCGAACTCTACGGCGAACTGCTGGGCAAAAGCATGGGCTTCCACGACATGAACCCCACCGGCGACGTCATGGCCCGTTCGACCAACGACGTGCGCGAGCTGGCGCTGATGCTCGCCCCCGGCTTGAACCTGGTGATTGGGTCGGCAATCTTTCTGGCCATGCCGATCCTGGTTGCCCCCAGCTACCATCCGACCCTGGTCATCGTACCGGTGCTCTTCGCGATCGGCTATCTGTTGGCCATGTGGCACTACCTGCACACCCTGCAGCCGGTCACAGCTGCTGTCCGGAAGTCGTTCGGCGCGATGAACGCCCGTCTTGCCGAGGCGATCGAGGGGATTGAAACGGTCAAAGGAAGCGCTCAGGAGGAGCAAGAAGTCGCACAGTTCAAGCAAAATGCCGCTCGCGTCCGCGATGCACTGGTGGTGCAGGCGCGCGTCGAAGCCCGCTATCTGCCGCTGCTGCTGCTGGCATTGGCGACCGGCACCGCCTACGGCCAGGCAATCTACCTCTACCAACAAGGAACGATCACCGTCGGCACGGTAGCGGCCTACATCGGGCTGATCTCTCTCTTCGATTTTCCAGTCTTCACCTCGCTCTTTGCCTATTCACAGGTTGCCTCGGGGCTGTCAAGCGCCCGCCGCATCCTCGAACTGGTGCGCGCTCGAACCCACGTCGACCAAAACCCGGCAGGCTACCCAGGCCCCCTGCGCGGGACGATCACCTTTGAGGAGGTGACCTTCAACTACAGCGGCGATCCAGCCACCCACACCCCCAACGCCCTGGACACCGTCACCTTTCATCTGGAAGCCGGCAAAACATTGGCGCTGGTCGGACAGACTGGCTCCGGCAAAAGCACGGTTGCCAAGCTGATCAACCGCATCTACGACGTCGAACGCGGGCGCATCTTGATCGACGGCGTCGATGTGCGGGACTGGAACCTGGAAGCGCTGCGACGCCAGATCTCCATCATCGAACAGGATATCTTTCTGTTCAGCCGCACGATCGCCGAAAACATTGCCTTCGGCAAACCCGAGGCCAGCCAGGCAGAGATCGAGGCTGCAGCCCGGTCTGCCCAGGCCCACGACTTTATCGTGAGCTTTCCAGAAGGCTATGGGACCCTGGTAGGGGAACGGGGTATGACCCTTTCTGGAGGGCAGCGCCAACGCATTGCCTTGGCCCGGGCCTTCCTGACCAACCCAGCCATTCTGATCTTGGACGATTCGACCAGCGCCATCGACAGTGCCACCGAGGACCAGATCCAGCGGGCCATCGAACAGGCCAGCCAGGGACGCACGACCCTCCTGATCACCCACCGCCTCTCCCAAATCCGTTGGGCAGACCAGATCGTCGTGCTGCGCAAAGGACGGGTCGCTGCCCAGGGCACACATGCCGAGCTGCTCGCACAGTCGAATCCCTATCGCGAGATCTTTGCCAGGCTATAAAGGAGGGAAAGGGCGGTGGGCCAGATCGATCTGCTGGCGCAGTTCGGTGTGCGCGTCGAGCAAATTTTGACGAGCTTGAAAAAACGCCGCCTCGGTGAACTCCATCTGCCCACTGTCGAGCAACGCCAGCAAGCTGTCGACCACGTACAAAAGCTTGCCTTCTAACAGCTCGACTGTCGTCCCGTAAAACGCTTCGGGAATCCAAAAGAGTGCAGCGCTGGCCAGCACAGCACTCGCAAAGAGCCAGCTCCCTCCCTGCGCGTCGAACTGTCCTGCCAACACCAGCCAGCCGACCGCCAGCAGGACCATCAGCTGCCAGCGGGCCACCGGGCGGGCCGGACGCAGGTCGACCAGGAGAGCCCCAAGCCGGTCGTAGCCCCTGAGCTGGGCAAGCCAGCTGTTGAAACGATAACACTGGGCCAGATTGACCCGGTGCGGGTCCCGGTGGGCCAGTTCGGCGGCGTAGGCCCGGCACTCCAGAGCGAGGAGATAAAACGCTTTGCGGTCCAGCACCCGAAGCGCAGACGACGGCCGGCGCAGCATGCTGCAGAAGTTGGGTTCAGCCCGGACGGCTGATCGCAAGCGCCGCCAGAGAGAGCAGCGTGGTCCAGAAGAGCGCCTTGAAGGCCGCCGAGCAGAGCTGTTCGGCGTCGTACGGCGAACTCAGGTTGCGGTCGATCTCGGAGAAGACACCCATCGCCAACGGCAACGTCGCCAATCCCCCCAGATACCAGAGAGGCAGCCGGGCCAGAGTCGTGACAGCCAACACACTGGCGTAGGCCAACATGGTGACCAGAACGTTGAAATCGACAGAACGGGGGCCCCCCAGAAGCACCGCCAACGTCCGTTTGCCGATCAGCCAGTCACGCCGCAGCGTGCCGAGCTGATGGCTGAGCACGACAAGCAGCAGCAACAGGCTGATCGGCAGGCCGCCGAGCACCGGCAGCCAGCTGAGCACCTGGGTCTGGGCAAAAAAAGTACTGACCAGCGGCAGCAGACCGAAAGCGAGAAACGTACAAGCTTCGCCCAATCCAGCGCCACGGTAGGCCAGACGGGCGGGCGAGATCACCGCACTGAACTGGAAAAGAAGCGCCAATGTGCCAAAGAAAAGGATGGGCCAGCCCGCAAACAGGGCCAGCCAGAGCCCACAGAGCACACTCAAGGTGTAGAGGAATGCCCCCGTGTTGAGCAGCCAAACCGGCGGCACCACACCACTTTTTTGCAGGTCAAACATGCTGCCCGGCGTGTCAGCTGCTGGCCTGGCGTCGGCCGACAGACTCTGCTGAAAATCCTGATAGGCGGTCAGCAGCTGGAAAGCCAGGGCCGAAAACAAGGTTGTGGCCACTGCAAACCCCAGCAGAAGCCAGTCGATCCGGCCAACCTGCCAGCTGCCCAACGCAGCCGCCACCACCGTCGGCAAGACCAGGGCTACGGTCAGCTCGAGATGCAGCGCACACAAAAGCCGACCCGCCGCCGAGCTCGCCAACCATTGTCCCAAAGCCAGCTGAAAGCGCTTCCACAAAGACGACGTTCTTTCAGTTGCCTGTTCGCCTGCACCGTTGTTGATCATCTGTCGGTCATCTGTCGGTCATCTGTGTCGCTCACGTCCAGCGCTCTGTCTGCACCACGGAACGTTCTGCGTGGGGCAAAATCAGACTGTACAGAGACTGTACATCACCAAAACTATCCTAACACCGGATCGCACACCGGTCAAGACGGCGCACCCTTGCTCCGATTGCAGCCATCGCCAGAAACGTGCTACAGTAGTGTGGACTCAGGGAGGTGTGTCCACATATGGTTTCGATCCGACAGTCTGAAGAGGAGCGGGTTCGCATCGGTCTGCTGGCCGACTCTGCCGATCCGTACTGGGTGGAAGTGCGAGAAACCCTCTGGCAGCTTGCCAGCCAGACCGGCGAACTGGCTCTGCTTCCCTTTTCGGCCGCAATTGAACTGGTAGAGATCGAATTTATCGCTGCTGTCCACGACGATGCAGCAAAGGTCGAAGAGATTCTGGCCCTGGGGCTCGGGGCGCTGATCGCGGTCCCCTTCGCCATGCCGCTGCTCTACCAGCTGCTGGACAGCGGGCTGACCATCGTTGCGCTGCACGAACGGGCAGTCGAACATCCTCGCTTCGTCAAACCGCGCAGTCTCTACCGCTCGGCGCGCCTTGCCTGTGAATTTCTGGCAGAACAGCTGGCACAGCGCGGGCGGGTCTTGGTGGCCGGCGGGCGCACGACCCTGGAAGGTCGCAGCAGCCGTCTGCAGGCCGCCTACGACGTCTTTGCTGCCTGCCCGGCAGTCGAGACGGTGCACCTGCCCCTGCCCTGGGATCGCGCCGGCGCGCTGGAAGTGGCGCGGCCAGCGCTGGCTGCACTGGCCCCCCACACCCCCCCATTTCGGGGCATCTTTGGGCTCTCTGACACGCTGGCCCTGGTCAGCCGCGAACTCTGCGCCCAACAGGGCCTGCTGGCCCCCGACGCCGTCGTCGTCGGCATCAACGGCGACCCTTTGGCGATCGCCGCCATTGCCCGTGGGGAGATGGCAGCCACAGTCGCCACTTCCGCCGCCCACCTGGCAACCGAAGCGCTCCGCCTGGCCTGCCAGGCCGCTCTAGGCGCTGCTCTGCCCGCCCAGTACGACTATGCGCTGCAACTCGTGACCGCCGACAACGTCGCCGAAATGGCCCTCAACCGGCTCGTGGCCATCTCGGACGTGCCCAGCCGGCTGGTCGGGGTCAACCGCCGCCAAGAAGAACGGCGGCTCATGCTGCTGCAGACCAGCCTGGAGATCAACCGCCGCATCGGATCGATCCTGGACGGCGCGACGCTGCTGCGCGAGATCTCAGAGCTGATCCGCACCAACTACGGCTACAGCCAGGTCAGCGTCTACCTTTGGAACGAACAGTCCCAGACCCTGAACCGCCATCTGGGCCCTCCCGAACTGCCAGCCTTCTACTCGCTGGAAGAGGCCGGCCCTTTGGGGCGCGCGCTGCTGAGCGGCCGCCCCGTCTATATCCCCGATGTGCAACGACTGCCCCACACAGCAGGTGCGGCTGGGCTGCCCAGCCGGACACGGGTGGCAGCGCCGATCCGGCTGGGCAGCCGGACCCTGGGTGTGCTGGATGTGCATACCTCTGCGCTGCAGCGCCACGCCCAGGCAGATCTGGATGCCCTCCAGGCGCTGGCCGACGAGTTGGGGATTGCGCTGCACAACGCGCAGTTGTTTGCCGAGGCGCTGCAGGCGCGCGCCGAGGCCGAACAGGCCAACCGGCTCAAAACCCGCCTGCTCGCCAACATCAGCCACGACCTGCGCGCCCCCCTCAAAATCATCCTCGACTACAGCCAGGCCACTCTGGCACAGCCTGCTCTGCAGCTGCCCGCGAAACTGGCCGCCGATCTCCGTCATATCCACCAGAGCGGCACCCATCTGGTCCGGCTGGTCGATGACCTGCTGGCCCTCTCCCAAGCCGAGATCGGCGCGCTCGAGATCGTGCTGGAGCCGGTCGAGCTCTCCCCGCTGCTGGCCATGATCTTCGAACAGATGGCGAGAAACGCCGCTGGCGGCCCTGTAGAGTGGCGGCTGGAACTGCCGGAGACCCTGCCGCTGCTGTACGCCGACCCGATGCGGCTGCGCCAGGTGCTGCTCAACCTGCTCACCAATGCCCAGCACCATACGGCAGCCGGACGCATCACACTGCGCGCCGCAGCCCACGGAGAAGTGCTGCACCTCTGGATCGAAGACACCGGCCATGGAATCCCCGCGGCCCGCCAGCAGCAGCTTGCCGCTGCCCTGGAGGAGACGGCCGAAAGCGCCCCCTTCGGTGTCGGGCTGGGGCTGCGCGTGGCCAGACACATCCTCCAGCTGCACGGCGGCACCTTGCACCTGGAAAGCCAACCCGGCCACGGGACCACCTGCCACATCCAGCTCCCCCTGGCCCAGCCCAGCCACCTGCCTGCGCCGGCAGAGGCAGCGGTCGCCAGCACGCCTGGCCCAGAAACCCAGGAGCGCTGGCTCCAGCTGGTCCAACAACATCCCTCCGAATGGGTCCAGCGCATCGCCGCCTATATCGCCGAACACCATGCCTCCTCGCTGAGCCGACAAGAGATCGCCAGCGCCCTGCAGATCAGCGACGACTATGTCTCGCGCATCTTTCGCAAAGAGACCGGCATGACCCCCTGGCAGTATCTCCACCGCTACCGAATCGTCCAAGCCCAAAAATTGCTGCAGCACAGCAACCAGTCCGTTACCGAGATCGGCGCCCAGGTCGGGTTCAGCGACCCGGCCTACTTCATCCGTGTCTTTCACCGCGAGACCGGCAAATCCCCCCAACAGTACCGTAAAAGTGCAAAATAGTTCTTAATCGTTCAATTTTCTGCCGGATTTCTCCAAGACAACAACGAAATTCCTGGTTATACTGTACGGTATCTTCCTTACACTTTGGATTCATACTGGGACGGAGCATGCAGCAGAGCGTCGCACCCTCCAAGGATCCGCCAGGCGCCGATCGGCTGCCGATCCTGGAGATCAAAAACCTGCACACCTATTTTTTTCAGGAGACAGGCACCGTGCGGGCCGTACGCGGGGTCAACCTGCGGCTGGACCGGCAGTCGGTGCTGGGAGTAGTCGGCGAGAGCGGCTGTGGCAAGAGCATCACCGCCATGTCAGTGATGCAGCTGATCAAATCCCCGCCCGGCCGCATCGTCGACGGCGAGATCCTCTTCCACCGTACCCCAGGAGCTCCCCCGGTCAATCTTGTCGATCTGGACCCTGCCGGCAGTGAGATGCGCCAGATCCGCGGTGGAGAGATCGCCGTGATCTTTCAAGAACCGATGACCTCGCTCAATCCGCTCTTCAGCGTCGGCCGCCAGATCCAGGAAGCCATCCAGCTCCATCAGCCAATCAGCGACACTCAGGCAGCCCAGCAGGCGCTGGCCATGCTCGAAAAGGTGCAGATCAGCGAACCCCGACGCCGGCTGCACCAATACCCCCATCAGCTTTCCGGCGGGATGCGCCAACGGGTGATGATTGCCATGGCCCTTTCCTGCAACCCGGCTATCCTGATCGCCGACGAACCGACCACAGCGCTCGACGTCACGGTCCAGGCTCAGATTTTGGAGCTGATGCGTCAACTCCAAAACGACTTCCACTCTTCGATCCTGTTGATCACCCACAACCTGGGGGTGGTCTCGCAAATGGCAGACCACGTCGCCGTCATGTACCTGGGCCAGGTGGTCGAATATGGAACCGTGCGCGATATTTTTCACCGCCCGCTCCACCCTTACACCGAAGGGTTGCTCAAATCAGTCCCTGTGCTGGGGCGAAAAACCAGCACCCTGGTTCCCATCCAAGGGATGGTCCCCAGCGCCAGCGCAAAAATTCAAGGGTGTGCCTTTGCCGAACGCTGCCCACATGCCAAAAAAATCTGCTGGGAAGAGGCTCCGGTCCAACGCGAGCTGGCACCCGGCCACCAGGCGGCTTGCTGGCTGTACTGATCGGTGTCTGCTCAGCACACCTCCGGTGCTGTTTTGGTTTTGGCCAGAAAAAAAATGAAAGGAGGGCACGCCGGCGCCTGCCCCAAGCGCTCGAACAGAAAAAATGGGTGTGAATTCAATCTGTGCCTGCTGTGTGAATTCAAAGAGTATAGAAGGAGTTTTCACGATGAAGTTACAAAAATTCGTGTGGGTCCTGGCCCTGATTGGGGTTTTGATGCTGGCGACAGCCTGTGCGTCAGAACCAGAGGCGGTCGAGCAGCCCGCCGCCGAGGCACCCGCCGCTGAGGAAGCGCCGGCCGAGGCACCTGCTGCCGAGGAAGCGCCTGCTGCCGAGGCACCCGCCGCCGGCGAGCTGGCAGCACCAGTCGAATACCCGGAAGCGGTCCTGATGGAAGGCATGCGTGCGCCCAAGGTCTTCCCGGTCAGCGACATCGTCGAGGTCAAGGCCTTCGACGAGTACTGCGAACCCGAATGGGTCACGCAGCTGGTGGCCGAAGGCAAACTGCCGCCGGTCGCAGAGCGGCTGCCCAAAGAGCCTGCTGTCTACAAAGAAGGTTTCTACTCCGACGGCGTCGGCCAGTACGGCGGGGTCTGGCGGGATGTGTGGGCTGTGCCGCTGGAAGGCTGGAACTACAATGCCGGCGCTGTCCAGGGCTGGTTTGGCATCGAGGCGATCGTGCAGGAAGAGCCGCTCAACACCGGGGCCATGTTCATGACCGAAGGCGTGACGCCGATCCCCTTCCTGGCCAAAGGCTACGAATGGACCGACGATGGCATGGGCCTGGTGATGAATTTCCTCGAAGGGGTCAAATGGTCTGACGGCGATGAGTTTACCACAGAGGACATCATGTTCCTGTGGGAAGACAACATCATGGACCCGAATGTCAGCACCTGGACCAATGCCAGTTTCTGGCAGATCGACGGCCAGCCGGTGACCCTGGAGGCGATCGACGACTACACGATCAAGTTCACCTTCCCAGTTGCCTACCCGACCAAGTTTCTCTACAACCTGACCAACCTGATCTTCTCGCCTGGCCCAGCACACATTCTGAAGCCTATGCACCCCAAATATGGGGGCAAGGACTACCAGAGCTACCGCGATGCGCTGCCGCCCAACAGCCTGCCTGTCGTCACCTTGGGACCCTGGGTGCCGGTCGAATACCGCACCGACGAGTTCCTGGTCATGCGCCGCAACCCCTACTACTACAAAGTCGATTCCAACGGCTGCCAGCTGCCCTACCTGGACGAGGTGCAGTTCACCTATTCCAAGACCGGCGCGACCCGCACGTTGAATACGATGGCAGGCACCGGCGACCATTCCAATGTCGAGAACATCGAGACATTTGACGAGACAGTCCGCCAGGCTCAGGACCCGAACGCCACCTTCCGGGTCGAATGGGGCCCAGAGACGCTGGGCTTCGATGTGCAGTTCAACCAGTCCAAGGACCTGGGTGTGCAGAACGACCGCGACCGGGTCGTGCGTGACCTGCTGCGTACCCCCGACTTCCGCAAGGCGATTGCCTACGCCATCGACCGCGAGGGACTCTCTGGTTCGTTGACCAACGGGCCGTTCTTCCCCCGTGGGCCGGCGCGATCTTCCCAGGCTCGGCCTACTTTGACCGCTCCTCGGTCGTATACTACCCGTACTCGCCTGAAAGCGCAGCTTTGCTGCTCGACGGGCTGGGCCTGCAGGACACCAACGGCGACGGCACGCGTGAGTTCACCGACGGCCCGCTGGCCGGCGAGGATGTCGTGATCGGTCTGGAAACCAACGAAGATGCCACCGACGGCAGCCTCGGCCAGGCCATCGTCGCCTTCTTGCAGAACGTGGGCGTCAAGGTCAATTTCCGCTCGCTGGCTGGCACCGCAATGGATGCCAACGACCGTGCCGGCACGTGGGAGATGCGCATTGGCCGCCCAGGCCAGGCCTGGGCCACCCCCAACGTGCGCTGCCGCGACATCGCCCCGGTGCGCACCGACTTTGGCTGGCACCGCCTGGCCGAAGGCGAGGTCGCTGCCGACGAGTACGCCGCCTTCGAACAGCGCGCCATCGAGATCGCCAACGAGTTCTGTCTGGCCGCTGACTTCGAAAGCGAGTACACGCTCATCTCCGAGCTCAACCAGCTCTACACCGAGAACGTCTACACGCTGGGCCTGATCGTCGGCCGCTATGGCCTGATGATGAACAAGAACTTCAAGAACATCCCGGTCGGCACACCTGCTTTCCTCTACCAGTGGGACGCCAACAACTACCTGATGGAGCAGATCTGGTTCGAAGAAGCCAACCGCACCGACCAGGGACAGGTCGAGATCTATCCGCAGACCGTCCCGTACCATGCGGACTGCAACTACCAGACTGACGGAGCCGTCTGTGTCGTCGGCCCTGGCCAGTAACCGCACAAACCGTTGAGCGGAAAGTAGGAACGTTCGAGGAAGGAAAAGCGCAAAGGCTGCCGCTGGCTTGTGCGCTTCTCCTTCCTCACCAACCTGGGGGCTTGTGCATGATCAGTTATATTGTACGCCGCCTGCTGGCCAGCATTCCACTGCTGATCGGCATCAGCGTGGTCTCGTTCATCATCATCCAGCTGCCCCCCGGCGACTTTGCGACTGCCTACGAGCGCGCGCTCATGAACCAAGGCAATATGTCGCGCCAGGAAGCCGAAGCGGCCGCCGACCAGTACCGAGCCCTCTACGGGCTTGACAAACCCATCTGGGAACAGTACACAATCTGGATCACAGGGATCGTCACCGAGGGAAAGTTTGGTTATTCGTTTGCCTACAAAAAAGATGTGGGCGAACTCATCTGGGAACGTCTGCCGCGCACGCTGCTGCTGGCCCTTTCGGCCCATTTTATCTCCACGGTTCTGGGGCTGTTGATCGGCATCTATGCTGCAACCCATAAATACAGTTTGGGCGACAACCTGGCTGCGGTGCTGGCTTTTATCGGAACCTCGGTTCCTCGCTTTTTTATGGCCCTGGTGCTGATCTATCTGATGGTGATCGAGTGGAACTACCCCTATATCGGGCGCTACACCTCTCCCCAGTACGCGTTTGCCCCGATGTCCTGGGAAAAGTTTGTCGACGTGCTGCGCTATGTCTGGCCGGTCATTCTGATTGCCGGGCTCGGCGGCGTCGCGCGCAACATGCGTGTGATGCGCGGCAACCTGCTCGACAACCTCAACGCCCAGTATGTGACCACCGCTCGTTCCAAAGGGATGAGAGAAGGCGCCGTGGTCTACAAACACGCCGTGCCCAACGCGCTCCACCCGATCATTATGTACCAGGGGACGGTGCTCCCTTATATGATCCAGGGGGAGTTGGAAGCGGCCATCGTGCTCAACATCCCGACCCTGGCCCCCATGTTTTACAGCTCCCTGGCCATCCAGGACATCTATGTCTCGGGCGGTTTTTTGATGATCTATGCCATCCTGCTGGTGGCTGGCAACCTGATCGCCGACATCGTCCTGGCGCTGGTCGACCCGCGCATTCGCCTGGGCTGAAGCAGGCAAGAGAGAGTTATGAAGAGCGAACACAGCCATACAGACAACAGAGCCCTACCGGAAGGGGAACAGGTTCTCCAGACGCTGCAGACCGTCCTGCGCAGCCAGCTGCGCAGCCATGAGAGCTACGGTGCGCTGGTCTGGCGCAAATTTCGCCGCAACAAAGTGGCGATCGCCGGCGGCCTGGTGGTGGTGGGGCTGTTCGTGCTGGCGATTTTCGCTGATTTTTTTTCTCCCTACGACCCCATTGAACTCAACATGCGCGATTCCTTTCGCCCGCCTACCCGAGTCCACTTCATCGACGCAGCCGGCCGCTTCCATTTCCAGCCTTTTGTCTACAAAAGCCAACAGAAGCTCAACGCCGACATGAGTTCCAGCTGGGTCGAGGACACCACCGTGCGCTACCCGGTCAATTTTTTCGTGCGCAGCTGGGAATACAAATTCCTGGGACTTTTTTCCACCGACCTGCACCTCTACGGCGCGGCAGGAGACGCCAAAATCTTTCTGCTCGGCACCGACCGTTTTGGCCGAGACGTCTTTGGCCGCGCCAGCGTGGCCGGTCGTATTTCGCTGACGATGGCCCTCTTTGGGACCCTGATCTCGGTCTTCGTCGGCGCTGTGGTCGGCGTCTTCTCCGGCTACTACGGCGGTGCTGTCGACAACTGGACCCAGCGTTTTGTCGAGTTTGTCCAATCCTTCCCCCAGCTGCCGCTGTGGATGGCGCTGGCTGCGGTTATCCCGATCACCTGGGACCAATTTGCGGTCTTCGTCACCATGTCCTTTATCTTTGCCCTGCTGAGCTGGACGCTGCTGGCGCGCGAGGTGCGCGGCAAGGTGCTGGCGCTGCGCGAGACAGATTTTGTGCTGGCCGCCCGCGAGATGGGGGCCTCGGACAGCCGCATCATGTTTCAACACCTGCTGCCCAACACCTTCAGCCACATTATCGTGGTGCTGACCCTGACCATCCCCACCATCATCCTGGCCGAAAGCTTTTTGAGTTTTTTGGGGATCGGCATCCAGGAACCGTTGGTCAGCTGGGGCACCATGATGCGTGAAGCCCAGACGATCCAAACCCTGGGGTTCAACCCATGGATCGCCGCGTCGGTTCTTTTTATCGTGACGGCAGTGTTGGGCTTCAATTTCCTGGGCGACGGGCTGCGCGACGCGGCAGACCCTTACGCCAACGACTGAGACAACTCCTGAACCGATGCACACTTCGGCTGCACGCCAGCCAGACGAGACAGGCGCAATGAGCGACGAGTACATTCTGGAAGTCCGCAATCTCAGACAGTATTTCCCGATCCGGGCCGGCTTTTTGCAGCGGGTGGTCGGACAGATCAAGGCCGTAGATGGGGTCAGCTTTGCGGTCAAACAAAACGAAGTGCTGGGGCTGGTCGGCGAGAGCGGCTGCGGCAAGACGACGGTTGGCCGGACTGTGCTGCGCCTGTATGACCCCACCGCCGGCGAGATCTGGTACCGGACCCGGAGCGGCGAGCGGGTCAACGTCGCCCAACTCCCCCCCGGCGAGCTCAAACCGCTGCGCCGGGAGATGCGCATGATCTTCCAAGACCCCTTCAGCTCGCTCAACCCCCGCCGCACCGTCAAAGAGCTGATCGGCGAACCGCTGCAGATCCACCGGGTGGCCCGGGGCCGAGTTCTGGAAGAGCGGGTCGCCCAGCTGATGGCAGAGGTCGGCCTCGACCCTGCCTATATGGAGCGGTACCCGCACGAATTCTCAGGAGGCCAGCGCCAGCGCATCGGCATTGCCCGCACCCTCTCGCTCAGCCCGCGCTTGATCATCGCCGACGAACCGGTCTCGGCGCTGGATGTGTCGGTCCAAGCCCAGGTGCTCAATCTTCTGCAGAGCCTCAAGGACGAATTTGGGCTGACCCTGCTCTTCATCGCCCACGATCTTTCGGTCGTCGAACATATTTCGGACCGCATTGCCGTGATGTATGTTGGCAAAATCGTGGAGCTGGCACCCGCCGAAGAATTGCTGCGCCGCCCGCTGCACCCCTACGCCGAGGCGTTGGTCTCCGCCGTGCCGCCCGCCGACCCGGATATCCAGACCCGACGAATTATTTTGGAGGGCGATGTGCCCAGCCCGGCCAATCCGCCGGCAGGCTGTGTCTTCCACCCGCGCTGCCGCTACGCCAATTCGGGCAGCTGTCGGACGGTCGAACCCCCCCTGCAAGAGGTGGAACCAGGCCATTTCGTCGCCTGTCATCTGGCCAAAGAGCTGCACCTGGCCGGGATTGGAGGCTGAAGATGCACAAACCCCATCGTCTGCTGGCTTTGTTCAGCTATCTGCTGCTGCTGATTGGGCCGCTGCTGATCCTGCTGCTGCGCCGCAAAGATCGGTTCCTGGTCTATCATGCCTGCCAGTCGCTGGCGCTCGCCGGCGCCACCCTGGCCGTGCCGCTGCTCTGGCTCGTGGCAGGCTGGAGTTTCGCCTTTCTTTCGGTAGAATTCCCCCTCTTTTATCTGATCCCGGTCGCTTTGCTTCTCTTGGGGCCGGTGCTGCGCCGAAGCCAGCACGCCTCCCGTTACCGGGACCGCTGGGGGTGGCTGAAAATTTCACTCACAGCGCTGGTGGCCCTTGCCCTGCTCGCCCTCTGCTATCTGGCGCTCGACTGGCTGGCCCCCACCTTGCTGCCCCTGGGCGGGCCGCTGCTGCTGATGGCAAGCTTCTCGACCGTCATCGCCGCTGCACTCGCCTGGGCCGTGGCCTGGCTGGCCGGGATGGCCAACGCGCTGCGTGCCCGGGAACGCCCGGTGCCCGTGTACGGCGGGTGGGGAGAACGCCTGTTTCACCGGCTGTCCTTCTGACAACAGACACCCGCCGTCGCGCAGGGACACACGATGCGCAGACAGCCTATCGAGCTTTTATGAAATGCACTACGGAGACCACTATGCCAGAGATTACCTTGATCGGTGCGGGAAGCCTCGTCTTCACCCGCAACCTTAGCAGCGATATCTTGCTCACCCCCGCCCTGCAGGAGAGCACGATCCGCCTGATGGACATCGACCCGACCCGTCTCCGACAGGCACAGGCCATCGTCCAGTCCATGATCGACCAACGCCAGCTCAAAGCCAAGGTTCTCGCCACCACCGACCGCCAGGAAGCAGTCGCCGGCGCAGACTATGTGATCACCACCTTTCAGCAGGGGGGGCTCGACGCCTACCGGCTGGATATCGAGATCCCCCAAAAATATGGCATCGAACAGTGTGTCGGCGATACGCTGGGGCCAGGCGGGGTCTTTCGTGCGCTGCGCACCATCCCGGTGCTGCTCGACCTGTGCGACGACCTGGATGTGCTGGCCCCCGACGCGCTGCTGCTCAACTATGTCAACCCGATGGCGGCCAACTGCTGGGCCGTGGCCGACGGCAGCGGACGCCCGCACGTGGGGCTCTGCCACAGTGTGCAGGGCACCAGCGAAATGTTGGCCCGCTGGATCGGCGTCCCCTACCCAGAGGTCAACTTTGTCTGCGCCGGCATCAACCACATGGACTTCTTCTTGCAGTTCCGCCGCGGCAAAGAAGATCTCTATCCGCTGATCTGGGAAGCGCTCGAACGGCCCGAGGTGGTCGCTGAAGAGCCGGTGCGCACCGACCTGATGAAGTATTTTGGCTATTTTGTGACCGAATCAAGCGGCCACGCCAGCGAATACTCCCCCTATTTCCGCAAAACTGCCGCCATGGTGGCCGAGGAGCTGGTGCCACGTTTCACCGACCCCACCAACCACTGGTTCGATTTCGCCCGCACCGGCGGCTATCTGCGCCATTGCCTGCACCGTCTCGAGCAGTTCCAAACCGACTACGATGAGATCGTCGCCGGCGCCTTCCCCACCGAACGCAGCCATGAGTATGGGTCGCGCAG
>JAPLGY010000604.1 GCA_026389955.1 Caldilinea sp.
CAACGCAGCGTGCAGGATCTCGTTGCCGCCGATGCTGGCCAAATCCCCGTCCCCCTGATAGGTGAAAATCACCCGATCCGGCAACACCCGTTTGAGCCCGGTCGCCATCGCAGGCGCACGCCCATGCGCTGCCACACAACAATCCAACAAAAAAGACTTGTAGGCCAACACCGCACAGCCGACCGGCGCCACACAGATCGTCCGGCTGCCAATGCCCAGCGCATCGATCGTTTCGGCCACCAGCCGATGCACCGTGCCGTGCCCACAGCCTGGACAGTAGTGGGTCGGCACATCCGCCAACACCGCAGGACGACGATAGATCGTCTCCATGTGCAGCTCCCTTTCTTCTCCCCACACAAGCCCTCCCTCTCCAGCGCTCCGCCAGAAGCCCTCTGCTTTACTGCAAAAAACCCCCTTCAGGACAACGCTGCCCGCCCCGAGAGACAGGCCAGCTGCGCGAGCTCGGCCTCAATTTCATCGGACATCGGGATCACCCCCCCCAGATGGCCCAGAAAACGCACCGGCACCCGCTCCCGCACAACACAACGCACCTCCTCGACCATCTGACCCGCATTCATCTCTACCACCAACACCCCACGCAGCTGTGGGCAGATCGCCTCCAAAGGCTGCCGAGGATAGGGCCAAAGCGTCACCGGCCGAAAAAGGCCCGCCCGAATTCCTGCCCGCCGCGCAGCCCGCACGGCAGATTGGGCGATGCGCGCCACGGTGCCAAAGGCCACCACCAGATAGTCGGCATCCTCCACACAAAAACTTTCCCAACGCTGCTGCGTGGCTGCCATCTGCTGCAGCTTGGCCTGCAAACGAAGATTGGTCTGTTCCAGCTCCGCCGCATCCAGATAGAGCGAAGAGATCACGCGCGGGGAACGCCCTGCCGCCCCCGTGAGCGCCCAGTCAGGCCGCTCGACTGCCAGCGCACGCATCGGCGGCATCTCGACCGGCTCCATCATCTGCCCCAACGTCCCGTCTCCAGCCAGAATCACAAGGGTCCGCCAGCCAAACGCCAGGTCAAAACTGGCATACATCAGGTCGACCGCCTCCTGGACAGTGGACGGCGCCAACACCAATGGGTGAAAATCGCCGTGGCCAGCGCTGCGCGTCAACTGAAAATAGTCCGCCTGGCTCGGCTGAATGTTCCCCAACCCGGGCCCCCCACGCATGATGTCGACCAGAACAGCGGGGACCTCGCTGCCAGCCAGATAGCTCAACCCCTCTTGCATCAGGCTGATGCCGGGCGACGAGGAGGAAGACAACGCACGTACCCCAGCACAGGCCGCCCCATAGACCATGTGGATGGCAGCCACCTCGCTCTCCGCCTGCAAAAAGGTGCGCCCCAGCTCCGGCATGCGCCGCGCCATGTACTCGAGCAGCTCGGTCTGGGGCGTGATCGGATAGCCAAAAAATGCCTCCGCCCCAGCACGCACCGCCGCCTCCGCCAATGCCTCGTTGCCCTTCCACAGTTCGCGCGCCATCGCACCCGCTCCCCTTTCTTCCCTCCGAAGGGCCTCCATGCCCCATCGACACCCCCAAGCAGGGAGCGCCCGGCTGCACTTCAACCAGCACGCCCCGCCGACTCCCGGTAGACCGTAAACACCAGATCCGGGCAGACCCACGCACAGACCCCACAGCCTGTGCAGCGGCGCACCTCTTCGTCCAGCTGGACCGGCTGATAGCCCAACGCGTTAAAGTGCTGGCCAGCAACCAGCACCTGCTGTGGGCAAGCCCGAATACAGAGGCCACACCCTTTACAACGGTCGGTTTGAATGAGAAGTGTCCCTTGCGCCATGGAGGCTCTCCTTTGAGCAACTCACCGGCATCTGCACCCAACAACTGGCAAGACCGCGGGACCCTTGCCTACCTCAATTGTACACCCCACCCCCCGCCCATGTCCATCCCCCCTTTTTCAGCAGGGATGCGCAGACGCCAGGGCCGGTCGCCCACAAGCTTGGGCTGGGCAGCGCCAGGGATACGCTGCTGTGTCAATGCCACGACGCGTGCCGCCCAGGGCGGACGGCACGCACGCGCTCAACTCGTCAGGCGTCGGTCACACATCCCTCCGAAGCCGACGAAACGCTCTTGAAGTACTTGTACAGCACCCCTTTGGTATACTTGGGCGCCGGCGCCTGCCAGGTCGCACGGCGCTGGGCCAGCACTTCATCGCTCAGGTGCACTTCCAACCGATTGTTCTCAGCATCAATGGTGATCAGGTCGCCCTCCTGGACCAGCGCCAGGTTGCCCCCTACCTGGGCCTCCGGGGTGATGTGGCCCACCACAAAGCCGTGGGTCCCCCCCGAAAAACGGCCGTCGGTGATCAACGCCACACTCTTGCCCAGCCCAGCCCCCATGATCAGCGAGGTGATCGAGAGCATCTCACGCATGCCAGGCCCCCCTTTGGGCCCCTCGTAGCGAATGACCACCACGTCGCCGTGCGTCACCCGCCCCTGCTGGATGGCCACCAGGGTCAGCTCTTCTGAGTCGAACACCTTGGCAGGCCCTGTGAAGCGGGTGCCCTCTTTGCCGGTAATCTTGGCCACTGCCCCCTCTACAGCCAGGTTGCCGTAGAGAATCTGCAGATGGCCGGTCGCTTTGATCGGCCGGTCGATCGGCTGGATAATCCGCTGCCCCGCTTTCAGACCGGGCAGCTCAGCCAGGTTTTCGGCGACGCTCCGGCCGGTCACGGTCATGCAGTCGCCGTGCAACAGCCCCTCTTCAAGCAGCAGCTTCATGACCGCCGGCACCCCGCCGACCGCCCACAAATCCTCCATGACCCATGGCCCGCTCGGTTTCATGTCGGCCAGCAGCGGCGTGCGCGCCGAAATCGCCTGAAAATCGTCGATGCTCAACGGCACGTCGGCGGCCCTGGCCATGGCGATCAGATGCATCACCGCGTTGGTCGACCCCCCCAACGCAACCACCACCCTGATGGCGTTCTCGAACGCCTGGCGGGTCAAAATGTCCGACGGTTTGATATCACGTTCGAGAAGGTGGAGCAGCGCCGCACCCGCCGCCCGACACTCGGCAATTTTTTCTGGGGCGTTGGCAGGATAGGAGGAGCTGTAGGGCAGGCTCATCCCCAGGGCCTCGATCGCCGATGCCATCGTGTTGGCCGTGTACATGCCACCGCAGGCCCCCTCGCCAGGGCAGGCGTGGCGCAACACCTCGCGCAGCTGCTGCTCGGTGATCTCCTTGGCCAGCCACTTGCCGTACGCTTCAAAGGCCGACACGATGTCCAGCTTCTGGTCGCCCAGATGGCCGGCGCGAATGGTGCCGCCGTACACAAGGATCGTCGGCCGGTTCAAGCGCGCCGCCGCGATGATCGCACCCGGCATGTTCTTGTCACAGCCCGGCAGCGATACATTGGCGTCGTACCACTGGGCCCGCATCACCGTCTCGATCGAATCGGCGATCAGGTCGCGTGACAACAGCGAAGCCTTCATCCCTTCGGTCCCCATCGAAATGCCGTCACTTACACCGATCGTATGAAAGATCAGCCCGACCATGCCGGCTGCCTGCACCCCCCCTTTGACCTCGCGGGCCAGCGCGTTGAGATGCATGTTGCACGGGTTCCCCTCCCACCCCATGCTGGCAATGCCTACCTGCGGTTTCTGCATATCTTCGTCGCTCAGCCCGACACCGTAGAGCATCGCCTGCGACCCTACCTGCGAGCGCACCTGCGTCAGCTGGCTGCTGTATTTGTTGAGTAGACCCTCGCGCGTCGTAGCGCCCATGAAGCTATCCTCCCCTTTCTTGTAGGTTGAACAGTGACCACACCTATTGTACCCTTTCCCGCTTGCAAAAGAAAAGGGCCCCCCCCAATTTTACGAGGCGTGTGCGGCGCTCGGCACGACCGTCAGCGGAATTTCAGCCACCGTCTCGTCGTCGACCAGAACGCGAAACTCATAGTCGCCAAACGCTCGAAAAGAAAGATTGGTGAGGTCAAAGATCTGATTGACCATGACAGAACGCCCATCCTGCGCCGGCTGGAGCAGAAACTCGGCGGACAACGACAGCAGCTCCTGCCCATCAGCGTCGACCAGCACAATCCGCAGAGCATGAAGCCCAGCCTCGCCAGGGTCAAACGCAAATTGGGTCACGACCTTCATCTGCGCGTGGACGGCAGGGATCCTCGGCGCGCTGAGGGTCGTGAAAATCCCCAAAATGTTGAGCTTGTGTTCGATCGACAGACCCGCATAGTCGGCCAGAACCGCAATTCGTGTCTTCATGCACGGTGTGCGCTCTTCAGAAAATTTTCCATAAAAAAAGTACCGTTTGTTGTCCCCCGAAGGCTGGATTGGGGCCAGCCACAACAAACGGTACTTTTTATACTATACACAATAATGGGAGAAATGTCTAGCCCCCAATTGCGCACAAATCCTTAAATTTTTCAGGACAATTGTCGGGCAGCGCTACAGCTGCTGCAGCCAGCGGGTCAGCTGGCCTCGATTCAACACGAGCTGCACCGCAAGATAGACGATGGCGCCGCCGAGGCCGCCAACCGCCACAAAGAGCGTATCGGCCAGGCCGGCTCTGCCAAACAGCCAGAGCGCCGCCACCATCAGCAGCGCTGCGCCTGCACTCTGAGCCAGCGTGCGCAGCAGCATCCTGCCGTCGATCCCCTGCAGCGAAGCACCCACCACCCAGAAGTAGGCGACAGCCAGCCCCGCCGAGGCCAACGAAGAGGCCCAGGCCACCCCGTAGATTCCCAACGGGCCGACCAGCCACAGGCTCAACACCGCCAGCGCCAGCACCCAGCCCAGACTCGCCCACATGGGCAGCCAGGTGTTGTGGCGCGCATACAACGCCAACGACAGGATGTCGACCGCCGAATCTGCCAGCAGACGCACAGCCAGAATCGCAACCAAGGCGTAGACCATCTCCAGGCTGGCGCTGTCCAGGGCTTGCCCAGGAAACAGAAAACGCATGGCCGGCATCCCCAGCGCCAGAAGTCCAGCGCCCGCCGGGATGACCAGCGCCAGCACAGCGCAGAGCCCTGCAGTCGTCGTCTGACGCAGGTTGACCAGGTCTCCGCTGTTGTACTGGCGTGCCATCGTCGGAAAGAGAACTGTGGCAATGGCCTGGGCAAAGAGCCCGCGCGGCATGGAGGCCATGATCAGCAGAGCAAAAAAATACGCCGACAAACTCCCCGCCGCCAGGCCCGAGGCCAGCCGCACAATCAACAGGTCAGCAGCCTGCACAGCTCCGATGGTGACCAGGCGCGGCCAGAAGAGCCGCCACAGGTTGGCCAGCGCAGGCTCGCGGAACTGCCAGGTCAGCCGAATCTGCAGCCGTTTCAGCGCCGGTGCCTGCACCGCCAAAATCATCCACGCACCGACCACCAGCCCCCAGGCAGCGCTGACAATTCCCCACCGCCCGGCCAGCAGCCACACCCCCAGGATCTGCCCGAGATCGATCAGCACCGTGCCCAGCGCAGGGGTCACAAAGTGATCGTGGGCCTGCAGGATATTGGCGTAGACACTGCCGACAGCATAAAAAAACATCGCAACCATCAAGACCTGGATCAGCTGCGCTGTCAGCTGCTGTTGTTCAGGAGAAAATCCAGGCGCCAGCAAGGTGGCGGTCAGCCAGGGCGCGCCGAAAAGCACCGCCACACTCACCCCCCCCATCCCTGCCGCTGTCAGGGTGACCACAGCACCTGCCAGGCGTTCTGCGCTGGCGCGCTCGCGTGCAACCAGGGCCGCTGTATAGACCGGGACAAAAGCGGCAGCCACCGCCCCGCCCGCCAGCATGGAGACCAGGAGTTCAGGAAACTGGTAGGCCGCAGCAAAGGCATCCGCCGCCGCGCCGATGCCAAACCACTGTGTCATCAACAACAGTTTGACAAAGCCGGTCAGCCGGCTCAGGCCATAAAATAGCATCACCACCGCAGATGAGCGGACCAGAAAACGTACGTGCGTCACGTCTGGGTTCAAAACATCAGCGGGGTGGCCAGCCGGCGCGCCACAAACTGCCCATCGTTTTGCGTGCCGATGTACTGCTCATCTTCGACGATCACCTTTCCCCGCAGCAACACGGTGCGCGGCCAGCCACAAACCTCGATCCCCTCGTAAGGAGTCCAGCCAGCAGCTTCATGCAGGGTGTCCGGGGCCAGATAGCGCACCCGCCGGGGGTCAAAGATGACCAGATCGGCGTCGCAGCCAGGGGCCAGCCGCCCCTTGCGCCCCAACCCCATCCAGCGAGCCGCATTGCTCGCACAGACCTGCACCCACCGCTCCAGACTCAACAGCCCCTGGTTGACCCCAAAATGGTGCACCAACGCCAGGCGCGCCTCGATACTCGGCACCCCGCCTGGAATCTGGGTGAAATCAGGCTGCGCTTTGTCAGCGACGGACCAGGGACAGTGGTCTGTGCTCACCACCTGCAGCGAATCCTGGGCCAGCGCCTGCCAGAGCATGCGGTTGTCCTCGACCGAACGCAGGGGAGGAGCACAGACAAAGAGTTCGCCGTTCAGCCCCCCCAGGTGCTCTTCTGCGTTCAACAACAGATACTGCGGACAGGTTTCCCCCCAAATATCGATGCGGCGCTGTCGGGCACGCAGGATCTCCAACACCCCCTCCTGGCACCCCACATGAAAGATATACAGCGGACAGCTGGCCAGATCGGCCAGCTCGGCCGCACGGTAGATCGCGCTCGCCTCCAACGATGCAGGGCGGGTGTAGGCATGCCAGATCGGCTCGACATGGCCTTCGGCCAGCGCCTCGGCGCGCAGGTATTCGAGCACAGGACCGGTTTCGCTGTGCAGCACCGTGCGCCCCCCTGCCTCGCCCACCGCAGTCAACGCGCGCAACAAGGCGACATCGTCCAGCATCAGCCCCGCATAGGCCTGATACATTTTGAAGGTCGGGCACCCGGCAGCCACAGCTGCGGCGACTTCGTCCAATCCATGTGGTTGACTGGCATGCCAGGTCGGCACCGTCATGTGCAGGCCAAAATCGACAGCCACCTGGCCCAGCGCCTCACTGCGCCGCTGTTCGAGCGCCTCCAGCATGGACTGGCCCGCCTGGGGCTCGACAAAATCGATCACGGTGGTCGTCCCACCACATGCTGCAGCCACCGTGCCGGTGGCAAAGCTGTCTGCGCTGACCCGCCCGGCCAACGGCATCTGCAAATGCACGTGGGGGTCTATCGCCCCTGGTAATACATAACAGTCGGCCGCGTCGATCGTGCGCTTCCCGACCAGTGCCGTCCCAACCGCAGCGATCTGCCCTTGGTGCACCGCCAGATCGCCGTGGGTGACACCGTCTGCATTGACCAAAATTCCGTTGCGAATCACCAGCTCGTACATGGATCACTCCTCGTTGCTTCGTTGAACCAACGAAGCGTCCCTCTGCCCATTCCTGACACCAAACCTGTTCGCCTGGAAGACCGGCCTAATACCAGATCGTCGGCGGTGCAGGGCGGCCAGCCGCCTCCCCTCCCTGCCCATTTTCCGCCGAACCCGACCCGCCGCTCTCCTCCCAGGGGGGCACGTCCTCCCAAGCAGCCAAGGCTTCCTCTGTCGGGCTGACCTCCCCAACCTGCTGCGGGGCCTGTGCGTCCGTCTCTGCTGGGGACGGACGCTCGGCAGGGCCATCCAGGCCAAGATACTCGCGCCCGCGCGTGCCGCCAAGGTCAGGCCCCAACACCCCGGCAGCCTGCATCTGGTCGATCAGCCGGGCAGCACGGGTGTAGCCGACCCGCAGCTTGCGCTGCAGCAGACTGACCGAGCCCCGCCCCTGCTCTCGCACCGCCGCCACTGCCGTCTCGTAGAGGTCGTCCCGAGCCTCTGTGACCCGCAGCTGTTCGATCTGGGCGAAGAGTGGGGGCTGCACAGCCCTTTCGCTGTGGCTGGGCCGTCCGGCAGACGGCTTCTGGGGCTGCACAGCGCCCTCCAGCTCCGGCGCAGGGTGGGCCGCACTCCCACTCTCAAAGGGCCGGATCCCACGCCAGTACTGGACCAGACGGGCAATTTCGTCGTCGGTCACCAGCGTACCCTGCAGACGTTCCAGCTTCGAAGCGTCAGGAGCCATGAAAAGCATGTCCCCACGGCCGAGCAGCCGTTCCGCGCCAGGAACATCCAGGATCACCCGGCTGTCAGTCTGGCTGGTCACAGCAAAAGCGATCCGCGAAGGAAAGTTGGCCTTGATCAGCCCCGTGATCACATCGACCGAAGGGCGCTGGGTCGCGATGATCAGGTGGATCCCCAAAGCACGGGCCATCTGTGCCAGCCGACAGATATGCTTTTCCACCTCTTCCGGGGCCGCCATCATCAAATCAGCCATTTCGTCGACGACCACGACGATGTACGGCACTCTTTTTTCGCCGTTCTTGTCCAGATAGCTGTTGTAGCGCGGCAGGTCGCGGGCATTGGCCTTGGAGAAGAGGGTGTAGCGCCGTTCCATCTCTTTGACAGCCCAAAAGAGCACACCGGCCGCCTTGTCGATCTCGGTGACCACCGGGCTCAGCAGATGTGGAATGCCGTTGTAGACACTCAGCTCCACCATCTTCGGGTCAATCATCAGCAGGCGCAGCTGGTCGGGGGTGTTGGTCAACAGCAGACAGGCCACGATTGAGTTGATGCAGACCGATTTGCCGGACCCAGTGGCACCAGCGATCAGGAGATGGGGCATCCGCACCATGTCGGCAGCGATCGGCTGGCCTTTGACGTCTTCTCCCAAGACGATCGGCAACGCTCGCTTTTTGTCGCGGAATGGCTCGCTCTCCATCAGCTCTTTGAGACCGACAATGTTGCTGGCCTGGTTGGGGACTTCCACACCGACATAGTTCGTACCTGGGATCGGGGCTTCGATCCGCACGCTGGGCGCTGCCAGCGCCAGGGCCAGGTCATTGGCCAACGCAGCGATCTTGGCAATCTTCACTTTGACCCGCTGGGCATCAACCCCTGTCTTGCGTTCGAGATAGCCCGGTTTGATCAGATATTGGGTCACCGAAGGGCCTTTGTAGGCCCCTTCAAAATCGGCAGGCACCCCAAACAGGGCCAATGTCTCCTGAATCAGACGCCCCTGCGTCCGAATGTGGTTGTCGTCGTCGGCGACGCGGTCGTAGTCGGTCAGGATCGTGGTCAGGGCGGGCAGCTTCCAGTCCTGCCCCCCCCCAACAATGCGCGGCGGCGGCAGTTCCCCCTCTGCGACCGGCCGGGTCATCTCCCGGGCAGGGGCCTGCGGGGTACCCCGCACCGATGCTTCCGGGCGCACCAGCCCGGCAGGGGAGACAGGCGCATTCGGCGCTGCAGCGCCGGGACGCAAGGCCCCAAACCGTTTCCACCAGGGAAGCTGACCGGTCGGCATCGGGACAACCGGAGGGGCAGGCAGGGCAACCGCCGGCGTAGCGCGCGCCGAGCGACCTTCGCTCCACGCCAGCAGCGCTGTCCAGCTCTCCGCCAACAGACGCTCAAAAAGCCAGAAGCTGGCGACCATCGCCAAAAACGTTACAGCCGCCCAAGCCCCCGTTCGGCTCACCGTGCGCTCCAGCCAATCCGCCAACAGACGCCCTACAGCGCCGCCGGCGTCCCCTTTGGCAGCTAATTGGGCGCGCAGATCCGGCTCTACCAGCAGCGAGAGCGCTGTGATCGCACACAAAAAAAGCAATGCCAGCCCAGCCGGTCGCTGCCAGGCCAGGTTGGGCATCTGGTCCACTGCACGAACTACCATCCAGAGCCCCAGGGCACCCAAGACCACAGGAACTCCCCAAAGCCCCCAGCCAAAGAGCCCCTGCAAAAGGTCGACCCAGCCGCCGGTCAGCTGCCCACGGCTGCTTGTCAGCACACTCAACAGCGTGAAGAGCGCCAGCAGCACCAAAAAGACACCGCCCACTTCAACCCGCAGCAGCGCCCGACTCACCGCCTCAAAGCCGCTCTGTCCTTTGCGTCGTGTGGTCGGTTTTTTGGCCGTCGGTTGTCTGCGCCTGTTTGCCTTGGTTGCCATGAACGCACTG
>JAPLGY010000532.1 GCA_026389955.1 Caldilinea sp.
TGGCTTCCAGCTGGTCGCTGTCCAGCAGAACCCGACGCGTGGTCAGGCTGAAGTACACCCCAACGAGGGCAGCCCCTCCCAGCAGCAGGACCAGAATCCATGCCACCCAGTCCATCGACACGACAATGCGCTGGAGCGAAGGCGTGCTCCCCAGCTGTTCAAAAAATGTGCGGATTGCTTCAACCATCTGTCCCATACCAGCTCTTCGATCCCTTGCTTCAGATTGTACCATTCCATGAGAAAATCGTGAGAATGGAAGAACCAATACTGCCACGCCAAATCCACTGCCATTACAATGTATAGCAATTGAACAGGATATGTTTAACATTTGTTTACATTCTTGTTCGACCACAACTTTGGCTGTTTCCAACCGTGTTGATATTTCATTCAGGAGATAAACCATGAAGCAGATGCGCCTGTGGACAGGATTGCTTGTTGCCGCCTTTACCATGACAGCATGTGCCCCGGTAGTACCGGTCCCTGCACAGCCTGTTGAACCTGCGGCTGCGGAAGAAGCACCCGCTGAAGAAGCCGCCGCCGAGCTGGGCACCATTGTAGACATCGCAGTCGGTGCAGGAGACTTCAGCACCCTGGTCGCTGCGGTCACTGCGGCGGGTCTGGCAGAGACCTTGCAAGGAGAAGGGCCGTTCACCGTCTTTGCGCCGACCGATGCGGCCTTTGCGGCGCTGCCCGAAGGAACTGTCGAGGCGCTGTTGGAAGACCCAGAAGGGGCTCTGACCGACATTCTGCTCTACCACGTGGTTGCCGGCAAGGTTATGTCGGGCGACCTGAGCGACGGAATGACAGCAGAGACCGTACAGGGATCGTCGATCACGGTGGGGATCGCCGACGGTGTGGTCACCATCGACGGTGCGACCGTGGTTGTAGCTGACATCGAAGCCAGCAACGGCGTCATCCATGTGATTGACGCTGTGATTCTGCCGCCGGCCGAGGAAGAGGCAGCCGCAGAAGAGGCAGCCACCGAACTGGGCACCATTGTAGACATCGCAGTCGGTGCTGGGGACTTCAACACCCTGGTTGCTGCGGTCACTGCGGCGGGTCTGGTGGAGACCTTACAAGGAGAAGGGCCGTTCACCGTCTTTGCGCCGACCGATGCGGCCTTTGCGGCGCTGCCCGAAGGGACTGTCGAGGCGCTGCTGGAAGACCCGGCGGGCGCCCTGACCGACATTCTGCTCTACCACGTGGTTGCTGGCAAAGTTATGTCGGGCGACCTGAGCGACGGCATGACAGCAGAGACTGTGCAGGGATCGCCGATCACGGTAGGGATCGTCGACGGTGTGGTCACCATCGACGGTGCGACCGTGGTTGCAGCTGACATTGAAGCCAGCAATGGTGTCATCCACGTGATCGACGCTGTGATTCTGCCGCCAACCGAGTAAATCTGATGGCTGTGTGTTTCGGTGCTGCTGTCTTGTCTGGCCAGCAGAGCTGAAAAGGAATTCAAGAAAATTTTGTGCAGTGAGCGGGCGACCCCATCGCCCGCTCGCTGTTTTTTGAGGAGGAACGTGTGCGCGCCAGCAACCGTGATCGGCTGTTCGAACTGGCTGGGTTGTTTACTCGGTTGGGGTTTACTGCGTTTGGGGGGCCGGCGGCCCATATTGCGATGATGCACGACGAAGTCGTGGTGCGGCGCCGCTGGATCGAGGAGCAGCATTTCCTGGACATGATCGGTGCGGTCAACCTGGTGCCGGGCCCCAACTCGACCGAGCTGGCGCTCCACATTGGTCAGGTGCGGGCGGGTTGGCGTGGGTTGTTGGTGGCAGGCTTCTCTTTTATCTTGCCTGCGGTGCTGATTGTGGGGGTCTGTGCCTGGGCCTATGTAGCGTATGGCAGCACACCACAGGCCGGTGCAATTTTGTATGGGGTCAAGCCGGTCATTGTTGCGATTGTGGTGCAGGCGTTGTGGCGTCTTGGCCGCAGTGCGCTCAAAACCCCGTTGTTGGCGGCAGCGGCTGCGGGGGTGCTGCTGTTTTATCTGTTGGGGGTCAATGAACTGCTGTTGTTGTTTGGTGTCGGGGCATTGGCTGCGGCAGGAGGGCGGCTCTGGAGGCGTGCTGTCTGGGCGTTGCCTGGGCTGGGGGTTGTGGGTTTGGAGGGTGAGCCGACCCTCTCGCAGCTTTTTGGGGTCTTTCTCAAAGCAGGTGCTTTGCTTTACGGCAGCGGGTATGTCTTGTTGGCTTTTCTGCACAACGACCTGGTCGTACAGCTGGGGTGGCTGACCCACCAGCAACTGTTGGATGCGGTGGCGGTCGGCCAATTTACGCCGGGGCCTGTCTTCACCACGGCCACCTTTGTCGGCTACGTGGTGGCAGGGGTACCGGGGGCGTTGGTTGCCACGTTTGGAATCTTTCTGCCCTCGTTTTTTTTGGTAGCTGGGTTGGGACACATCGTGCCGTGGTTGCGGCGAACTTCCTGGAGTGCTGCGCTGCTGGACGGCGTCAATGCGGCGGCGTTGGGGCTGATGGCAGGGGTAAGCTGGCAGTTGGGCCAGACGGCGTTGTTGGATTGGCTGACTGTCCTGCTGGCTGTGGGCTCTTGGGTTGTGCTGATGCGTTGGCGCATCAACTCGGCCTGGCTGGTCGCAGCGGGTGCTGGGGTGGGTCTGTTGCAGGCTATCCTTTGACAGCTCCTTCGACCATTGCGGCAAAGAAACTGCGTCGAGCGAACAAAAACAGAACGACGATCGGCAGTGCAATCAGAACACATGCGGCAGCGACCACCTGCAAATTGATGATATTCTGGCCGAGGAACTCATAAAGGCCGAACATAGCTGGCTTGAACTCATTTTTAGCGATCAGCAGATAGCCTGCGATAAATTCGTTCCAGACGTTGACAAAGGTAAGCAGAAACACGGCCATCAGACCGGGCAGGGCCAGCGGCATGCTGACCCGCAGCAGGGCCCCCAAAGGGCTGCACCCGTCGATCAGGGCGGCTTCTTCCAGATCGCGTGGGATGGCATCGAAAAAGCCTTTGGCGATCCAGACGCTCAGCGGCAAAAAGAACCCTGTGTAGACGATGACCAGAAAAAAACGGTCGTCGTACAAGGGAAGTTCGGCCTTGCGCAGCGTGACCCCCATCTGGTAGAGCGCCAGCAAGTTGGTCAGCAGGGGGACGCCGGTAATTGCCAGAATACTGACCAACAGGGTCTGGCGCCCGCGAAAACGGTAGCGTGAGAAGGCATAGCCCGACATGCTGGCCAGCAGCATGACCAGCAGGGCGGTTGTGCCTGCATAGGCCAGTGAATTGGGGAGATAGACGCTCACCAGGTTGCCGGTCAGGCGGATGGGGAGCAGCCCTTCCGACGCAGGGCGTGGTGCCAGCACGCGCTGGTAGCCTTCTGCCGACCAGCGGCAGGCGCTCGGGTCGAAGGGTTGCGTGGCGCTGTCGCAGGGTAAAATATTGGGGGGTTTGCGGAGGATATCGCGCTCGCCTTTGAACGAAATCAGCACCGTGGTTGCCACTGGGATGAGCGCAAACAGACAAATGGTGGCCAGGGCTGCGTGGAGCAGCCAGACGTGGACACGTTTGGAAGTCAACGACGGCATGTCAGGCGTTCCTTTCTTCCAGGCGGGTGACGCGCAGGGTACCCAGGATCAACAGCCAGTTGATCGCTGCGATCAGCAGGGCCAGTGCGGCCGCGCGGCCAAATTCAAGCTGACGCCATCCCAGCGCATAGAGCATATAGCTTAACACTTCGGTGGAACTGCCGGGGCCACCGCCTGTCAGGCTGAAGACCATGCCGACCCCATTCATGCCGCTCAGGGTCAGGCTGAAGAGTGCCACCACCAATGTCGGCAACATCAGGGGGACGAGGATATGTCGTACCACCTGGCTGCTGTTGGCCCCGTCGATGCGGCTGCTTTCGATGACCTCGGCTGGCACGGTCTGCATCGCTGCCAGCAGGAGCAAGATGATAAACGGAAGCGCTCTCCAGGTCGAAGCCAGGATCAGATAGATCATGGCCGGTGCGGGGGGGAAGGGGAAATCCCCCACCCACGCCGCCGCTCTGGAGGCAGTCAGCACCGAGAGCCCTTCAGGTGGAAAGAGTGCTGGATTTTGGAGGATGCCGGCCAGCAGACCGTAATCGGGAACCACCAATAGTCGGAACACGATGCCGACGATAATGTCGGCGATGACCCATGGGATGAAGAGCAGCGTGACATACAGGCCGGAAAACTTCAGCTTGCGGTTGAGCAAAAGTGCAATGAAAAAGCCTAGCAGCAGTGTGAGGCCGGTGTAGCCGACCAGAAAGAGTGTCGTGTGGCCGACACTTTCCCCGAAAAGCCCCATCTGGAAGAGCCGGTCGAAATTGCGGGTACCCACCCACTCCCATCCGGCCGGTTGACGATCGTGCAGACTCAGCCAGACTGTGTAGAGCGCAGGGTAGACTTGAATGGCCAGCAGGACGGCCACTGTGGGAAAAATCAACCAGAAGGGCAGCATGCTGCGGAACAATTGGTGTGCACGTCTGCGTCTGGCTGTGCTTTGTGTCATTGCCTCTGTCCCCTGGGTGTTTGGAAAGCAATTGGTGCCGACATGGGGTTCTTCTCACGGGGGCGCAGGTCAGTTGGTGGCTGCCTGCGCCCCTTTCGACCTCAGTTGGCCGCGTTGTATTCGTCTTGGACTGTCTGCAGCTCTGCTGCAATGTCGGCGCTGGGATCTTCTTTGATCAGCTTATAGACCACGTTCATGATCAGCTTCTGGGCTTCCAGCGGGCGCTCCAGCGACCCGGACCAGGGGCTGCAGGCGCTGGCACTGATGGCTGCGCTGGCTTGCTGGTAGAAGGGTGTCTGGAACTGTTCAGACTGGCGGGTCGACTGCAGGGCTGGGAAACCAGCCCCTGGGCGCAGAACCCAGTCTGCGTTCTGCTCGGGGGTCAGGATCCAGTTGATGTAGTCGTAGGCGGCTTCGGGGTTTTGGGCGCCGACCGGGATTGCAAAGCCTGTGACCGAAATTTCACAGCCGGGCTTTTGTCCTTCGGCGGCCAGGAACGGGGACAGCACGACATCGCCTGCTGCGATGGCGTCGAGCATGTCTTCCTCGTTGCCTTTGCTGTACTGTGTGCCATCTGGAGCGGTCAGGGGATTGATATAGCGATAGCCGAAGAGTCCGGTGGGGAAGGAGCCCGCCGAGGCATCTTTGAACGCTTCTTCTTCCTGGAAATTGCCGGCAAAGGCGATTTCGGGGGCATAGCCTGACTGGACAACGGTGCGCAAAAACTCGATTGCGGCGATATTGGCGGGGGTGTTGAGGGTCATTGCGCCTGCGCCGTCGTCGAACTTGCCGCCGAACGAAGAGACGGTGGTCCAGACAGCCCGGGTGGTGCCGGTGCCGTCAAATGCGGTGGAGCCCAAAAAGGTCATGGCGTACAGCCCTTCTGCCTTGAGCCGTTCGGCCTCGACCATAAACGCCTCCGGCGTTTTCGGGTACCTGTTGGGGAAGCGGTCGGCCCAGACATAGACCAGGTGGGGGCGTTCGGCGATGGGGATACAGTAGAGGCCCCCGTCGGGTCCGGTGCATGCGGCGAGTGCGCTCGGGTCCATCTCGCTGTACCATGGCTGGGTTTCGGCCCAGGGGCGCAGATCTTGCATGACGCCGTTGCGGTAGAAGACGCCGACGTCGCCGCCGCCGGTGCCCATTTCGTAGAGATCGGGCACATCGCCGCCGGACTGCACCGCAGCGATGATTTCGGCGGACATTCGGTCCCACGCTTTGGGTTGGTTGACCCAGTTCCATTTGCCGGCGAACGCTTCGTTGAACAGTGGAATGGTGTCGCGCAGGTATTGGTTGCCGACTCGTTCGTCGCTGGCTGGGTCTTCATTTTTTTCGTCGTACTGGTACCAGGTGACGAAATCCTGGGCTGTTGGGGCGGCCGCTTCGCCCTCTGCGGCTGGGGCGGCTGTTGCACAGGCAGCAAGCAGCAGGCTGAGCACGCTCAGAAACCATAGAGTCCATGTACGTTGCATACGCGAGAGTCTCCTTTCAAACAAACTGGCGTGAGGATGATGTCGACGCTGGCGGTGGTGCCGCCGAGCAAAGACGGGGGGACTGCAATGTCCCTGAGAAATGAGGAGTTGCATCAAATGAACGGAATGTTCGGCCTACAGTATACAGAAGAACTGACAGGCGTGCAAACGTCCTGTCCAGAAGGCTACTTGAGCAAGGCCAGCAGGTCGCGACCGACGACGATGCGCACCTCGACAGGGGTAGAGCTGTCCAGCCCGTTGATTTGGGCCTGTTCGGGGTCAAGCTGCAGGTCGCCCAGCAGTTGTGCTGCGACCGGGGCGGTGACTCCATAGTTGATCACGACCGTCTGGAGGTAGTCGCTGCGGTCGGCGTCGCCGACCGCAGCGACTTGCCAGCCTTGCTGGTTCAACAGCTGGGCGGTGCGGGCTGCTGCCCCCGGCTGGGTAGTGCCGTTCAACACCTCGATACGGATGGCAGCAGGGTCGTTCAGGGCGGGCTTTTGTGTGCCAGGGGGGGTTTCGATCGCCGCAAAAAAAGCGTTGAGTGCCGTGCGGACGCGTGCGCGGTCTGGCAGCAGGATCCAGGCACCTTCGCTGCTGAAGGTCTCTTCGCCGTAGCGGTTGTCGAGCACCAGCTGTTGGGTGTCGCCGCTTTGGGTGTTTTGGAATCGTCGGGCGAGCTCGATGCCCAGCGTGACCGGCAGGTCCGTCTGGAGGCTGCCCTGCATGGTGGTCAGCAGCTGGGGCACCCGGCTGAGCAGGTGGGGGAGGCTGCCGGCGGCGGTAATCTGGTCGACGACTGCGCGGATGAGATCCTGTTGACGGCGGGCACGGCCATAGTCGCTGTCGCTGTGGCGGGTCCGGGCGTATTTCAGCGCGGTTTCTCCATCCAGCTGATGGGTTCCTGCTTCGAGATGGAAGGTTTCGACCCCATAGTCGGCGGTCGGGTATTCTTCGTCGTGGATCGTGTAGGGGACATCGACCGTGACCCCACCGATCAGGTCGATGAGTTGACGGAAGCCGTCGAAATTGACCCGGACGAAGTAGTCGACCGGGCGGCCGACGAAGCTGCTGACGGTGTCTTTGACCAGTTGGGGGCCGCCCCCTGGGTAGCCTTGCAGCTCTCCTTGCAGATACGCTGTATTGATCTTGCTCGGTGTGTTGCGCCCTGCGATCGGCACCCACAGGTCGCGCGGCATCGAGATCATGCCGACGCCGCCGGTGTCGGGGTTGAACGAGAGCAGGATCAGGGTGTCTGTGCGTGGGGGGCTGTACTCGTCGGGGCGTTCGTCTGTCCCGAGCAGCAGGATTTGAACGCTGGGGGAGATGCTGGCAGCTGGGGGGGCCGCTGCGGGGAGAGCCCCATCTATCTCGGAGGAGGGGGGGAGCACAAAAAGATGTTCGGGGGCTGCGGTCAGCGGCGTGGGGCTGGCAGCCAGGCGGGTCAGGCTGAACGATTGAACCAGCTGGTCTGCTGTCCAGTCATGCAGCCACATGCCAGCTCCCATGGCCAGCAGCAGAACGACGGCTGCATAGGCGACGAGCCAGCCGACAACAGGGCGCACCTCTTCTTCCGAAAAACGGGAGCCTGCGGTCTCCGCAGGGGTGCGCGCACGGGCCATTCTCGACATACGGAGAGTATAGCAGACCTGATGGGGTCCGCCAACTTGACTCCGGCTGTTTCGGTGATTTTAGCGCGGCAGGCTTTCTTGGTAGAGCGCGCTGGCGGTGAGGAGGAACTGGGTATTGTGGGTGCGGTCGATAAACAGGCTCTGCACGTTTTGCAAAGGGGTGCCTTCCGCAGCCTGAAATTGCTCCAGATAGGAGCCGTCTTGTTTGTTGAAGACCAGAATCCGTTCGGAGGGGCGGTCGACCAGATAGATCGCGCCGTCGCCTTCCTGGTCGACCCAAAGATCGGTGGCCTGGGCGGGCAGGGAGATGCTGTTGCCCAGCCCGAAGGGCAGCTGTTCGCCGGTGCGATAGCGGACCACCTTGCTGTCGTTGTACAGCAGCCAAATATCGCCGTCGATGCGCATTCGGGTCAGCCCGTCCAGGTTGACCTGGGTGGTGGGCTGGAACCAGGGGGTTGGCTGGTCGTAGCGGCCGATCTCGAAGCGAAAGATCTGGTTGGCTTCTTCGTCGGCCACATAGAGCCGTCCCAGGAAAGCTTCGATCTGGGTGGCTTTGCCCCAGCGAACGTTGTCGCCGAAGAGGAGTGCTGAGGCGCCGTCGACCTGTTGGTTGTAGCGAAAGATCTGATTGGTGTCGTCCAGAACGAGCAGGCTGGACTTGTCGTCGTAGCCGGGTGTAGGGGGTTGCCAGGCGAGGTCGATCAGCGCGCCGACGGTGATGCCGTCGACATTTTCTCCTTTGCGCAGGACCACCTGTCCTTGCATATTTTCCAGGCTCTCGTTGTCGGGGGCCAGCCGGTATGCGACGACCTCGCTGCGACCTGTGTCGAGCAGAAAGAGATCCTGGCCCACCACCATCAGCTGGGCAGGTACCTGGTCGGGCTCAAAGGTGAGCAGCGGCAGTGTCAACCCGTAGAGGGCTGTGATGCGTTCGACCTCTTGGCGGTCGCGTTCGATGAGGCTGACCAGATCTTGGCTCTGTTGGGTGCGGCCGGTGATCTCTTCAGCGCGCAAGAGAAAGGTGCTGGCTTCGGTCAGCATGGAGCGGGCTGCCGTCAGATCCCCTTGGTCGAGGTTCTGGCTGGCTGTCGCATAGCGAGCTTCGGCCATGCTCAAGAGGACATCTGCTTCTGCCCATCTTTCGGCTCCCTGGCGCCAGGAGAGTGCAGCCACGACGGTAGGGATCAGCAGGAGCAGAATGACAGCAGTGGCGATCACGATGCGGGCTCTGCTGCCGGTAGCTGGCGGAGGTGGCAGAAAGGGTGCTGCTGCTGGCTGTACGTTGGGAGGGGAGAGCGGGGTGCGTGACGGGGCTGGTCTGCTGCTCTCCAGCCCAGAAGCGGGGGCTGCAAGGGGCTCTCCCCGGTGGTCAGGCAGCATGCTGGCCAGCAGATCGCGTGCCCGGCGGATTCCTATCTGCGTGGTGGCCGCCAGCTGTTTTGCCCTGTTTTGCCATGCATGCTGCTGGGGGATGAACGGAGGCCGGTCTGTCCGTGCGGCGTTGAGTTTGGGAGGACGGTCTGTTTCTGTGGCTGTGTGGGCAGCCGGCCGGGTTGTCTGTGCAGAGTTCGCCGGCGCGACGGAAATTTTGGAGGCTGCTGGGGAGTCCTTGGGCCGGCCAGTGGAGGGGGCGCTGGCAACGGGCGCTTTGCCCGACGACGCAGGGCTGGTTGACGTGGGTGGAGTAGGGGGACTCTCGGGCGCAGGAGTTTCTGGGTCAACGATCAAGGCGTCGCCGGGCACATCGCTGCGTCCGGCCTG
>JAPLGY010000164.1 GCA_026389955.1 Caldilinea sp.
CACCTGGGCCAGCTGGCGCACCAGAGCCAGCAAGATCTCCTTGTTGTGATAGTAGTAACAGGCACCCGGCTGTTCGTTCGTAGCCCAGGCACCTTCTGGGAAAAAAGCCAGCGCCGCAAGAAAGGCAAAGGTGTTGCCGTGATGCTCCCAAAGCAGCGGCGCACAGGCCTCGTTGACATTCAACCCGCTGCCGTAGACCGGAATTTGGTTCTCACGATACCAGGCCAGTGAACGGCGCGCACCCTCCCGGCCAAAGTCGTTGACATGGTTGCCGCTCAGCCCGACAATGTCGGTGCCCAACGCTGCCAGCGACGCCCAGTAGTTGGGATGGCTGCACAAAATCAAGTTGTTCTCGGTCGGGTCGGCGACACAATCGTCCAGAAACGGGACCTCGTTGCTGATGTGCGTGATGTCGGCAGCAGCAAAGACATCCGAGATCACACGCGCCGGATACTCGTAGCCCTTTTGATCCATCCGCAGCGCAGTGACCCGAGACATCGCAGTCACCCCGGTCAGAATCAGCTGCGTCAGGCGGGCCGGGTCCCGATTGGTCACAGGCTGGATGACATTTTGCAACAGCGGAGCAAGCGCGCTGGCACCCGGGCCGTGCACATCCAGCACCACGGCCAGCGGATAGGTGGAGCGATCCAATCGGTTGCTGAGCACGTTGACCCCAGCCACCGTCAACGCCTTGAAACGTGGATCGAGCTGGTCGAAGGGAAGCACAGCCAACGAGCCAGGGTTGTTTTCCAGCGCAGCCAGCAGCGCGTCGGGCGACGTCAGTGTCCCTCCAAAGTCGCCCAACAGAGACCGCAACAACGCCACCGTCTCCAAGCTGGTGTACAACATCGGCGAGCCCGCCGTACCCTGCCAGGCCGCCGCCAGTTCCGCAAACCCAATATCGTCGCGCAGCGTGGCAAAAGGAACCGCTGCGGCAAAGACACGCTCGGCCAACGGCGCGTAAGCCTGGCTGGCCGGGCGTACATCCAAAAGCACCTCCGCCAAAACAGGGGGATCAAGAAGCCGCACCGGCTGTGTCGTGCTGCCATCGGTGACAGTGTCGATCGAGGCAAGGTGGGCCTGCAGCTGCGAACGCCAATTCGCTGGCAGCGAAGCTGCCAGCCCAACAGTGACTGGACCCACCAATGCCGCGCGGGTCGGCGGCGGGGCAGGAAGCGGCGGGGCAGGGGGCAGCGCAACAGGCGTCGGCGGCTGCTGCACAACCGGTGGCAGCAGAAGGAGCAGCGGGGTGGGCGTCGGCGACGGCAACACTACAGCCTCGACCTGCGGCACCACCTGTGGCGGCTGGATCGGACGGCAGGCAGCCAAGGCAAAGGCCACCCCCACAGCCCACAGCAGCACCCCACAAGATCGACGGTCAAAAAAAGAGGACATGCTTCCCATCACTTTCCAGACAGATTCCAGACAAAGCTCCTGGCCAGCTCTTGTGACAGACGACACGGCCGCTGATGCCGCAACCTGTCCGAGTATAGCCTACTTTGCACCCAAAGCTCAACCTGCATGTATAATCGCAGAATTGTGACTGTACACGACACACCCGTTTCCCAACACCCACCAACGGCCAGACTGGACAGCCGCCGCATGGCGGGCGCTGCGCTGCTGGTCATGCTCTTTTTTGTGCTCAGTCGACTCTCCGGGCTGGCACGCGAAGTAGTGATCGGGGCCCGTTTCGGAACAGCAGCCGACTATGATGCCTATCTGGCCGCCTTCCGTATTCCCGATCTGCTCTTTCAAATCGCAGCAGGGGGTGCGCTGGGCAGCGCCTTTATCCCGGTCTTTGCCAGCACCTGGCAAACGAACGACCGCCAGGCGGCCTGGCGCCTTTTCAGCCAGGTGCTCAACCTGGTCACGCTGGTGCTGGTTGCCCTGAGTCTGGCAGCAGCCTTTGGCGCTGAACCGCTCGTCCGCACCCTGCTGGCCCCGGGCTTCACGCAGCCACAGCAGCAGTTGACGGTCTCCCTGCTGCGACTCATGCTGGCCGGCACCGTCATCTTCGGCGTCAGCGGCCTGGTGATGGGTGCGTTGAACACCACCCAACATTTTCTGGCCCCGGCCGCCGCACCTGTCCTCTACAACCTGGCGATCCTCGCCGCAGCCTTCTGGCTGGCCCCGCACTACGGCATCTACGGACTCGGGGTCGGTGTTGTGGCAGGGTCAGTGACACACCTGCTGGTCCAGCTGCCCGTGCTGCTGCACAAGGGCTTTCGCCCGCAGTGGACCCTCTCCCTGCGGGAAGCCGGCGTGCGCAGGGTGACACTGTTGATGGGCCCACGGGTTCTGGGGCTCATCTTCGTCCAGCTCCATTTTTGGATCAACACGGTGTTGGCCAGTGGACTGGGCAACGGTGCCCTCAGCGCCCTCAACTACGCCTGGCTGCTGATGCTGCTGCCGCAAGGGATCCTCGCGCAGGGGATTGCCACCGTCGTCTTCCCAACACTTGCCGCACAACTGGCAGCAGGAGAAGGCAAGGCCTTCCAGATCACCTTCGAGCGCGCGCTGCGTGTCGTGGTCTTTCTGGTGGCCCCCTCCGCCATGCTGCTGCTCGTGCTGCGCCGTCCAACGATCAGCCTTCTGCTCGAACGCGGCGCCTTCGACACCCAAAGTATGTTGCTGGTCGCCTACGCTCTGCAGTTTTACATCGTCGGGCTCCTCTTTCACGCCATATTGGAAATCGTGGTGCGCGGTTTTTACGCGCTGCAAGATACCTGGACACCCGTCCGGGTCGGCATCCTGGCCATGAGCGGCAATATCGGACTCAGTTTTCTGCTGGTAGGAGCGCTCTCCTTTGGTGGGCTGGCGCTGGCCAACAGCCTGGCGACGCTGGTGGAGACAGTTGCCCTCTGCTGGCTGCTGGGTCGCCGTCTCCCCACCGGCCTGGGCTGGCACACGCTGCTGCCAGCGCTGGCCAAAACGCTGGTCGCCGCCGCTGGCATGGGGCTGGCAGCCTGGGGATGGGGAAACTGGGTCTACCACACTGTCTATCTGGGCAACCTGGTTGCCTGGAACGACGATTGGTTGACCGTCCTGGTCGGCATCCCACTGGCACTGTCGGTCTATCTTGGAGTGCACAAGCTGCTCCAGAGCGAGGAACTGGCCCTGGCCCTGGGGCTGCTGCGCCGTCGACAACGCTGATACACGGGGATACACGGGGATACACGGGGACGCAGAGAGGCCGAAGAAGCGTGTTTCCTACTTGTCAAGCAGGCGTCTGGTCGCTATACTGGAGTTCAGTAGATTGCGGCAAAAAAAAGGAGGCTGATCACGATGTTTTTTGACCCAAATTATCTGCTTTATATGATTCCCCCTCTCCTGTTGGGCCTGTGGGCACAGTTCCGGGTCCAAAGCGCCTTCCGCCAGTACACCAAGGTGCGCACTGCCAACGGGATGACCGGTGCACAAATGGCCCGCCAGATCCTGGACGCCAATGGTCTGCAAGGGGTGGCCGTCGAGCGGGTCGGCGGGATGCTGAGCGACCACTATGACCCGCGCGGCAAGGTGTTGCGGCTGAGTGAGGCCGTGTACGCAACCCCCAGCGTGGCCGCCGTCGGCGTTGCAGCCCACGAAGCCGGCCACGCCCTGCAGGACAAGCTTCACTACGGCCCGCTGCGGCTGCGTTCGACGCTCGTGCCAGCAGTCAATTTTGGCAGCTGGCTGGGCCCAATCATCTTTATGGTCGGCTTTTTTATGTCCGGCGCCACCGGCAACGCCATCGCCTGGTTCGGTCTGCTGTTGTTTGGCATGACCGCTCTCTTTGCGCTGGTGACGCTGCCCGTCGAATTCGACGCCAGCAAACGAGCCCGCCAACAGCTTGCTGTGTCCGGGATGTTCAGCCCACAGGAGATCAAAGGGGTAGGTCAGGTGTTGGATGCCGCTGCGCTGACCTATGTCGCCGCTGCCGTGCAGGCGGTTGCGACGATGCTGTACTACGTCTCACTGCTTTCACGACGGGACTGAAGCGCTCTGCCGCCAGTGGCAAGCGCAGGAGATACCTTCTGCGTGCCACTGGCCCCTCCAAGCAGCCCACAGCGGCCCTGGCAACGTATGCTGAGCATCCGGCACGCCTGCTTGCACAGATTGTTCGAACGGCCAGAAGTTGGCCCATTCTCTGGCTGAACCAATCGCAGGCCCATGTGCATGGAACGACAACCACCTGCTGTCTACCACTTTCTGTATTTTGTCGCCGGCATCGCCACAATCCTGCTGTTGAGCTTGCTGGCCGCTGCTGCGGTAGGCCCCCCAGAATGGACCCCCACGTTCGACCCGATCGACAACACCCTGCTGCCAGCCGGACAGCCGTTGCCCCCTCCTCGTCCGCCGGCGACCTGGACCGAACGCCAAAACAGCCCTCCCATGGGGCAGCGGCCGCAGATCGCGCTGCCCCCCGCCACGCTGGGCATCGAATTTGTCCCAGTGGTGCGCATGCAGAATGGCCACCTCCACCCAGCCCCCTCCATCCTGGGTGAGCTGGCCCAGCAGCACCGAGGAGCGACCTGGCTTATCGGCAACGAGCCCGATGTGCGCTGGCAGGACAATACCTCCCCCGAAGTCTACGCAGTCGCCTACCACCGTGCCTACCACGCCATCAAAAGCGCAGACCCCACTGCCCAGGTCGCTGCCGGCGGGCTGATCCAAATCACACCGCTGCGGCTGCGCTATCTGGAGCGCGTCTGGCAGTTTTATCGCTCCCTCTACCACACTGCAATGCCGGTCGATGTCTGGACGATGCACGCTTATGTGCTGCACGAAGCACGCGACAGCTGGGGAGCCAATATCCCACCCGGATTTGCGATCGAACAACAGGGGGTTGGCTGGGATGTGCAAGACCACGACAGCCTGACGTTGGTGGAACAGCAGGTCCGAGCAATGCGCCGTTGGATGGCAGCCCACGGCCAACAGCACAAACCGTTGTGGATCACAGGCTATGGCATCCTGCTGCCCGCAGAAGATGGGTTTGACACCGAACGCGTGACCGCCTTTTTACGCGGCAGTTTTACACTTTTCACCACGTTGACCGACCCGGCGTTGGGCCCAGCCCACGACGCGCACCGGCTGGTGCAGCGCTGGAACTGGTCTTTCGCACGCGACAGCCGTTACCCCACCGGCAATCTTTTCGACGACCAGGGCCAGCCTACCCCGCTCGGCAACCTCTACAGCTCCCTGCTCCCCCCGTAACGCCTCTGGCCTTACACCACAGCCAACAGGCGGACGATCGAACGCACGATGTCAAAGGTGGCCTGCGGATGCCCCAGCGCGCGTGCACGCTGGGCACGCTCATGCAGTTCGGCCCGTTCTGGACCAAACCATCGCACCAACTGATCCGCGATCGCAGCCGGCGCCCGCTCGAACACGCCAACCCCCTGCTCGACCACGTACGGCACATTGCCTTCCTCTTGGCCAGGAATAAAGCCGCTCAGCACAATCGGCAACCCGCAGACCAACGCCTCCGCAATCGTGCCCGGCCCCGCTTTGGTGACGATGCAGTCGCAGGCAGCCATCCAGTCGGGCATGTTCTCGACAAAGCCGCGTACATGGACAGCGACCGGCCAGCGGCGAGCAGCCAGCCGCTCCTGCAACGTGCGGTTGCGGCCACAGATCACCGCGATCTGACCATTTCCAGCCGCACTGAAGCGGCTGGCACAGTGCGCAACAATCTCCTCGACCGGGCCAATCCCTTCCCCACCCCCAACTACCAGAACAGCAGGCGTGCCCAGTGCCATCCCCAGCTCGGCGCGCAAATCGGCTTTGGGACGGGGCGGACGGGCAAAGGCAGGCCGGATCGGCAAGCCCGAAAGATGGATGCGCTCCTCCAGGACACCCACCCGCTGCGCAATTGCCCTGCTCTCACAGCTGGCGACATAGACAGCGTCGACCTGGGGATGAAACCAAAGCGGGTGGACGGTGCTCAGATCGGTGACCACGGTCACAAACGGAATCCGCCGCCCCTGCCGGGTCAAGGCCTGCACAAAAATCTCCTGCATCAAAGGATGCACCGACAGAATCAGATCTGGGGTGTGCTGGTCGATGGCCCGGCGGGCAGCGTAGCGCAGCAGACGGCTGCCCAGCCGGGCCGTCCGCGTGCTGAAGCCATGTGAACGCCCCCCGTAGAGCCATTTCCACAGCCAGGGCACATCGTTGGACAAAAACGGATAGACATTGGGCATCTGGTTGAAGGGCCAGGGCAGATCCTGCGCGATGAAATCGATGATCTCCACCCCAAATCGGCCTGGATAAAGCTCCTCAAACCCAGCCTTGAGCGCCTGCGCGCTGGCCCGGTGCCCCCCCCCTGTGTCGCTCATCAAAATCAAAATACGTTGCATCGCTGGTGGCATGGTCGGTCAATAGGCGCCTGTCGCGCGCAGCACAGCCGGCACCGAACGCAGCAGGATGCTGGCATCCAGACCGACACTCCAATTTTCGACATAATACAGATCCAGCAGCACCATCTCGTCAAACATCAGATCGCTGCGCCCGCTGACCTGCCAAAGCCCAGTCAACCCCGGACTGACCGAAAGCCGTTTCTTCATCCATTCCTGATACTGGGCCACCTCCGCAGGCAGATTGGGGCGCGGCCCGATCAGGCTCATCTCCCCGCGCAACACATTGAGCAGCTGCGGCAGCTCGTCCAGACTGTACCGGCGGATCCAACGGCCAACACGCGTCAGACGCGGGTCTTTCCGAATTTTGAAAAGTGGTCCGCTCGATTCGTTGAGGCCGGCGATCTGGCTGCGCAGCTGGTCAGCGTTCGCCACCATCGAACGAAACTTGTAACAGATAAAATGCTGGCCGTTCTTCCCCACACGCGTCTGACGAAACAAGATCGGGCCGGGCGTCTCAAAGCGGATCGCCAGCGCAATCAGCAGCAGGAGCGGCGCGACCGCCACGCCCATCGCCGCACCGACCACCAGGTCAAAGACACGTTTGAAAAGCAGGTTCCATCCCTGGATCGAGATCTCACGCGTGGACATCAACGGAATGCCGTTGAGCACCTGCACTTTCATCTGATTTTTGGTCAACAGAAAAAGATCGGGCACCACATAGGCTTCCACCTGCTGCTGTTCGCATTCGCACAGCAGACGCTGGATCGTAGGGTGGGTCTGCCAGGGCAGGCAGATAATCATCCGCTGAATGGCCTGTGCCGCCATCACCTCAGGGGCCTTTTCGATCGGGCCCAACGCCTTGAAACGACCGACATCCGTGCTGCTCTTGGCGGGGTTGTCGTCCAAAAATCCCACCAGCTTCCAGCCGTAGTCAGGACGGGCGACCAACGTGCGCATCACCATCCGTCCGACGTCGCCAGCCCCCACCAACAAAACACGGTGTACCCCAATGTCATACCGGCGCAGATGGCTGCGCGCTCCAAGAATCACCAGCCGACTCACCCCCAGATAGACCGTCACCAGGATCGCCGTGTACAGAAAGACCAGCCGGCTGTAGAGCATAGGCCGAAAGAGCAGATTGACCACGATGAGAAGGATCACCCCCACGGTGGTGGCTGTTGCAATTCGCCAGAGCTCTTCGACCCAGCTGCGGCCCGGCTGGTAAGGATAGACGCGCGAAAAACGAAAGGCCACCAGCAAAAAAAGGACCAGCAGCAGCACCTGGGGCAGGTAGCTGGTCAACGGCAGTTGAAAGGCAGGATCGACTGCGATAAAAAGCTGGGCCTGGTAGCGCAGCGCAAAGGCAGTCAAAAAGGCAGCAAAAATCCAGAAGACATCTGTGACGATCAGGAGCAGCCGCCAGAGGGACGCGGGCACCCGCTGGGTGAGGGCAGCCAGCCAGCTGAGGGGGCTGCCGGAGACGGCGGGCTGCTGTCTGGGGACCGGTTCGGTCGCATCAAGTTTGTCGACAGTTGTCATTTGGTTCTGCTGTTCGTCGGCGAACATCTCCGATTTTTTCTTTCCATCTCATTTTGCCAGCGAATCGGCTGACTCACAAGTTGGCCAGCGTGTGCCGATAGACCTGGATCGTTGCAGCAGCGCTGCGCCGCCAGGAAAAGCGCTGCGCCTGTTCCAGACCACGCTGGCGCAGAAGCTGCTGCACCCCAGGCTGACCTACAACCCAATCCAACGCTGCCACCAGTGCCTCACACACCTGGGGAGGAAACAGACAGGCCGCCTCGCCAGCCACCTCGCTGACCCCAGGCGCCTGGCTGCAAATGACCGGCGTCCCGCTCGCCATCGCCTCCAACACCGGCAGACCAAATCCTTCAAACAAACTGGGATAGACAAACGCTTCGGCGGCCGCGTACCAATCCGGCAGTTCCTCGGCAGGCACAAAGCCGGGCACAAGCACACATTCCTCCAGCCCCAGCGCAGCCATCTGCTGAAAAATGGTCGTGTAATACCACCCCTTGGCACCCGCCAACACCAACTTGACCGACCGCTCCGCAGGAGAACAGTGTTGGCGCCAACGGGCAAACGCTTGCAGCAACAGCTCAAGATTTTTGCGCGGCTCCAACGTCCCCACATACAACAGATAGCGTTCTGGCAGACCGGAGCGCTGGCGGAAGGCCTGCTTCTGGGCCGCTGAACGCAGACCAAACCGCTCGGCAACCCCGTTGTAGACCACGGTGACCCGTTCCGCAGGAAGGGCAAAAAAATGCTGCAGATCAGCCGCCGTCTGCTGGCTGACTGCGATCACATGCGCTGCCCGGCGCACGCTGGCCCGGCAAAGAGCAGTCAAATAGAACCGCTTGAAAGGAGGCAGCGTGCCAGGCGCCCGCACAAACGCCAGGTCATGGACCGTGACCACCGCAGGAGAGCGGGTCGCCAGCGGCAGCACATTCACCATCCCA
>JAPLGY010000033.1 GCA_026389955.1 Caldilinea sp.
GTTTCTCGGCGTATGCGCTCAGTTTCATGAGGAATATTATAACATATATGACTACATATGTCAACAAATTATCTAAATTAATTCTACCCCGTGAAACAACGCCGCCCAGATCGACCTGTTCAGAAAGTTGTGCGCAGATCCTGGGCCCGGCCGGTGGCAGCCGAACGGTAGGCGGCGTCAAAAATTTCGACCACATGGCGCGCATGCTCCGCCGTGGCCACCGTGGGCCGCTCCTCCAAAATCCAGTCGACCAGCTGCATGACATCTTCGTAGACATGCGCCTCTTCCATCGTGCGATGCAAGCCGACTACATGCGGCAGCGAACCGTTCAGCCCAAACGCAGCGTCCAGCTCCATTCCCGGGTACTCGATCGGCTGGCCGTTGAGTGCAGAGCCGTTGATCACTCCTCCGGTGCCAAAGATCAACGGGCGTCCCAGATTGGGCAGGCTGCCGGCAGGCACGCCGTAGACAAAGGCAAAGAAGGAATCGCCAAAATCCAGCACCATCAACGTGTTGTCGTCCATGTCGGTCGGCAGCAACTGCCCGCGGAACTCACGTTCATGGATTCGTACGCCAGAAAACGCAGTCACGCGCCGGGCAGGCCCCAAAATTCCGGTCATCGCATGCAGCCCGTAAACGGTCATGTCGTAAAGAGGCCCCCCACCCGGACGGCGAAAATACCAGGCCGGGTTGATATTGGTCAGCGGGTCGTTGCCGCTGCGCACAGAGTCTTCATCTTCGTGGTAGGTGCCAAAGGCAGACCCTGTGACGGCCCAGGTCAGACGCCCCAGCGCCCCTTCGGCGATCAGCTGCTGGATCCGCTGATGGCGCGGGCGCAGCATTTCTCCCGGAGAAGCGACCAGCTTGACACCGGCAGCCTGGGCAGCGGCGATCAGCCGATCGGCTTCGTCGACCGTGGTGGTCATGCTTTTGTTGAAATGGACATGCACACCGTGCGCGACAGCAAGCATCCCCTGTTCGTAATGTACGCCGATAGGGGAGCAGATCGACACCGCATCGACATTCCCCGCCTCCAGCAGTTCCTCAACCGTGGCGTAGGCTGCTGGCACCCCATATTTGGCCGCAGCTGCCTGCGCCCGTTCCAGCACCGGGTCGCACACCGCCGTAATGCGCACACGATCGCGCACATCGTCCAAAGTCAGGTGTGGAAAGTGCCCGCGCAACGCAATGCTGCCTGCACCGACAATCCCCATCCGTACATAGTCACCCATGGCTTCTCCCCCATTCCCAAAAATGTTTTGACAGCACTCTATTCTACCATCGACCCAGAGCGGCTCCAACAGCGCAAAGGTTTGTCCAGCCTCCAGGCTGTCCAGGTTGCAGCGTGCACGATGAGCTGCTACAATCGCTGTATGACAATTACATCTGAAACAATCCAGGCTGCCCGTGCCCTCCGTTTGCATCTGCTCAGAGACCCCTATCGGCCGACCTATCACTTTGTCGTGCCGGAAGACTATGCCATGCCAGCAGACCCAAACGGTGCCGTCTTCTGGAATGGCCGCTACCACCTGGGGTACCTCTACCAGGAGCAGGGAGTGCACTGCTGGGGCCATGTCTCCAGTCTGGATCTGCTGCACTGGCGGCACCATCCACCGTCTCTGTTCCCCACCCCCGACAGCCCTGAAGAGGGAATCTTCAGCGGCAACTGTTTTGTCAACAAACAGGGCGAGGCAACCATGCTCTACCATGGGGTCAAAACAGGCAACTGCATCGCAACCAGCGCCGACCCTGAACTCGATACCTGGCAAAAATTGCCCGGCAACCCGATCGTTCCAGTCGAAAACAAAGAGGTCTGGCGCGAGGCCGCCCAGCTGCCCTATGCCTCCTGGGATCCACACGGCTGGCTGGAGGGAGATACCTACTACGCCATCTTTGGCGGCAAACGCCCAGCCATCTTCAAAGCACAGCAGCTCGACCGCTGGTCCTATGTCGGCGATCTCTTCGCCCACGGCGTAGAAGGCGTCAGCCTGAGCGAGGATCTCTCTTGCCCCGATTTTTTCCCGCTGGGAGATAAATGGGTGCTGATGGGCATCAGCCATGAACTGGGCTGCCGCTATTATGTAGGAACCTGGCACAACGAACAGTTCCATCCTGAATTGCACGAGCAGATGAGCTGGGCAGACAATACAATGTTTGCCCCAGAAAGTCTGGTGGATCCAAAGGGACGTCGTATCCTGTGGGCCTGGATTTTTGATCAGTGGGACGAAGCCACCAAAGCGGCCAGCGGCTGGTCAGGCGTCTTTTCCCTGCCCCGTGAACTCTGGCTGGGCGAGGACAAACGACTGCGCATGCAGCCTGTAGAAGAATTGAAACAGCTGCGCTACAACGAACGGCGCGACAGCCAGATCCGGATCGCACCAGACAGCGAACAGAAGGTCCACATCCTTCAAGGCAACACCCTGGACGTGGAGCTTGTGTTGGAACCTTTGGGCGCAGCACGCTGCGGCATCAAAATCTGCTGCGCACCCGACGGCAGCGAAGAGACCGAAATCGGCTACGACCGGGTTGCCCAAACACTGTATATCGACCCAGCCCGCGCCTCGAGCCTGCGCATCGGTCTACAGACCGCCGAGGCCGCTCCCTTTCACCTCGACAACGGCGAACTGCTTCACCTGCGCATCCTGATCGACCGATCCGTTGTCGAAGTCTTTGCCAATCAACGCCAAAGTGTCCTCCGCCGCATCTATCCTGCCCAACCAGAAAGTCTTCAGATCAAACTGTTCAGTGCAGGAGGTGCCACCCTCGCCCACAGCATTACAGGCTGGACAATGATGCCCTCCAATCCGTACTGATCCGTACTGATCCGTACTGATCGAGGGGAGACACCTGGCACCCAATGAACGCGAATGCGCCCCCCGCCAAAAAGGCGCAATCGCGTACTAGACTTCAGACAGCTCATCCCTTATCCTGAAAGGCAGACTGCCTGCGGCGACGTTTCGCCAGGACAGAAGCCTTGCAGGAGGCGACCAATTGCTGTCAAACCAAAATTTGTTGTTTTTTGCTCTTCAAACCCTTGAAATACACAAAAATTCGTGGTATCCTCTCCACAGCTTTCTTTTTTCTCTGCTGCTGGCAGTATCCGCCAACCCTAAACAATACGCCATGCTGAACCACCATATTGCCGAACTGCTTTCCCCAAGGACGCACGTTGACTTCAAACAGGAATCCTAGTCGATGCTGGCAGTCAAACTGGCCTTGCCCGCCCGCCCGCCACTTTTTTTGGCCAGAGAACGGCTGCGCCAGCAGCTGGTTCACTGGGTGCAGTACCGTGTAATCGTTGTCTCGGCGCCGGCCGGCTACGGCAAAAGCATGCTGGCCGCTGACTTTTTGAACAGCTTGGCCGGCGAACCGGTGCGTCTGGCCTGGCTCTCCCTCGACGAGGATGACGACGACCCGGCACGTTTTGTCGCCGCACTGGCGGCAGCGCTGGCGATTTCACAGGAAGGGGGGGGTGGCCATATCCCCCCTCTTCAACTGCTGCTGCAGCTTTTGGACCGCCTGATCGCACAGGGAACCACTGTCATGCTGGCCCTGGACGATCTGCACAGGCTGAAAAACCCCGCTGTGCACAAACTGCTGGCCTTTGCAATCGAACACTCCCCCGCCTTCCTGCACTGGTTCCTCTTGAGCCGCCATAAACCCGCACTGGGGCTCTCGCGCCTGCGGCTGCAAAAACAGGTGCTCGAGATCGGCAGCAGCGATCTGCGGCTGGAACGGGCAGAGCTGGAACAGTACCTGCTCCTGGCTGGCCAGGACAAGCTGAGCACAGCCTCGATCGACTTGCTGGAAAACCGCATGCAGGGGTGGATCGCTGGGGTGCGCCTGGCCTTGCTTTCACTGCACGGACAGACCCTACAGGGCAGCAGCATGCTGGAACACCTGCACGGGGACAACCG
>JAPLGY010000658.1 GCA_026389955.1 Caldilinea sp.
CCTCCCTGCTGCTCTTCGGCGACTTCCCCACCCCCCAGGGGCTGGCCGGCGGTCTCCTGGTGCTGGTCGGCGTCTGGATCGTCAACCGTGGAAAATGACTGCCACGCACGACGCATCGTCGCCAACCTTGAACTGACCCAAAGTTGTGGTATAATGGTTGGCTATGCAAATGAGCCCAATCCGCTGGACACCGTCTGCCCCAGCCTTCACCGCACTGTTGAACGCGCTGGCCAGCCAGTACGACGCTGTCTACATCGTCGGCGGGCTGGTGAGAGATCTGCTGCTGGGACGCCACGACGACCCCAACGACCTGGATGTGGTCGTGCCAGACCAGGCAGTGACAGCGGCCAGGCGCACAGCCGACCGGCTCGGCTGGGCCTGCTATCCCCTGGACCCCGACCGCGATGTGGCCCGGCTGATTTTCGCCGCCGCTGGCAAACCCCTGGTCTGCGATATCGCCGCCATGCGTGGCGGCCAGCTCGACAGCGACCTGCACGAACGAGATTTTACGGTCAATGCCATGGCCCTGCGCTGGCAGCACGGGTCGGCCTCCGGCCTGGTCGACCCGACAGGCGGACAGCAGGACCTCGCCGCACGCCGGCTGCGCACCGCCAGCGCCTGGAGCCTCGCCGCTGACCCCGTGCGCATGCTGCGGGCAGTGCGCCTGGCCACACAGCTCGAGTTCACAATCGACGAGCCAACCGACCTCCAGCTCCGAAGCATCCCCGACAGCATCCGGCTGATCAGCCCGGAACGGGTGCGCGATGAACTCTGGAAGATGCTGGCCGTGACCGACCCCGACCGCTCCCTCCAGCTGCTGCGCCACTACCGACTCCTGCAGCGGGTGCTGCCCGAAGTGGCCGAGCTGGCCGGCGTCGAGCAAAGCCCACCCCACGACGCCGATGTCTACGAACATACGCTGCGCACCCTGCGCAGGGCCGTGCAGCTGCGCAACTGGGTCTCCGGCCACAACGCCCTCGACCTCGATGCCGCCGGCGCTGCCATCGCCGCTGCACTGACCCCCTACCTGCCCAGCCTGCGCCGCCACCTGCTTGAACCGATCGCCGCCGAACGCCGGCCGATCGACTGGCTGGTCTGGTGCGCCCTCTGGCACGACGTGGGGAAACCCCCCACCCGCACCCAAGAACTCCTGCCAGACGGCAGCAGACGCTACCGCTTTTTCGGCCATGAAGAGGCCGGCGCACAACTTGCCACCTACCGGCTGGATCTTCTCAAGTTCAGCCGGCCAGAAATCGCCTTGGTGCAGACGGTGGTGCACGGCCACATGCGCCCCCACCTGCTCCACAACGCTTTCCCCAACGAGCCCGTCAGCCGCCGCGCCTGCTACCGCTTTTTTCACAGCTGCGGCGGCGGCAGCCCGACCCAGCTGACCGGACTGCCAGCCGCCATCAGCACACTGTTGCTTGCCCTGGCCGACTACCAGGCCATCTACACTGCCTCCCCCCCCCCAGCCTGGACTGCCTACGTGAGCCATATCGCCGATCTCGTCGCCTACGGGCTGGCCACAGATGGGCTGGCACAGGTGCGCTCCCCCCTGGTCGACGGCCATCTGCTGATGCACCATTTTCAGCTGCCCCCCGGCCGACAGGTCGGCACGTTGCTCGAACAGCTGCGCGAGGCCCAGGCAGCCGGCGAAATCACCACCCGCGAAGAAGGGCTCACCTTGGCCCAAACGCTGCTCGACAGGAGCCGCTAAATGGCATCCAGTCCCCCACCCCCACCACGCTGTCCCCACCTCGGACAGAGCAGCCACCACCTCCAGCCGCCGATCGCCTACCCCAGCTTCGAAAACGAATGCCTGGCTTTCCACAACCCCAATCTGGTCACCCTGGGCGACCAGGCCACCTACTGCTTGACCGCCCAGCATCCCCTCTGCCCACGCTTTCAGCAGGCGGCAGCCCATCCCTTTGCTGGCACCCCCTTCGTTCCACACCTGGCCACAGCCGAACAGAGCTGGCAGCCAGACAACGGGTTGCCCGTCGATCTGCTCTCCGATGCCAGCATGTCCCCAAACAGCCGCCGCAGCGGCGCCTGGCTCGGCGCCGTGCTGGTCTTCGCCAGCGTCTTTCTGTGCGCCGGCCTCGTAGCCAGCTACACCGGCTGGCAGTGGATCAGCCGCAATTTGATCGTTCGCCCCCCCAGCAGCGGCAGCGTCGACACCGTCAACCCGAGCACTGTCAACCCGAGCACTGTCAACCCGAGCACTGTCAACCCGAGCGCTGTCAACCCAGCTCTCTTCATCGTACAGACCGCCACCCCCGCCCCTACGCTGGACCCGCTCGCCAATGCCCCGACAGCGGCGCTCCTGGCAAGCCCTGCCGCAGGAGGCCTACCTCCAACGACCCCGCCGCTCGGTTCCACCCAGCAGTTCCCAGCCGCCGTGACGCCAACCCCGCTGGTCGTAGTCCCCCCCCTCCCCAGCGCTCCAACACCGCAACCAGCAGCCCCCCTGATCGACGTCGCCGCGCCGATCCCCACCCGACGCCCGACACCCGTCTTTGACCTGCCTACTTCCACCCCCCTGGCCGACCTGCCCCCTCCCCCTACACCGACGATCCCCCCCTTGGGGACCCCGGTGGTTATCTTTGCACCCGATTCCCCAGCCCTGCAAAAAGGCCAGTGCACCTTCGTGCGCTGGAACGTCCTGAACGTGCGCGAGGTCTACTACGAAAATCTGCCGATGAACGGACGGGGAGAACGCGAGGAGTGCATCGACGATGTCGACCAGCTGTTTACCCTGCTGGTCATCCACGCCAACGGCAGCGCCCAGGTCTACACCACGACCGTTGCTTACCTGGCACCTACACCGACGATCACACCGACACCCAGTTTTACCCCCGAACCGGTCTACACACCCACCTGGACACCTGTCCCACCGACTCTCCCGCCGACTCTCCCGCCAACTCTCCCGCCTCCCTCCGTGCGCTATGCCGTCCTGCTGACCCCCAGCACAGGGACAGAAATGACCTGCATCCCTGGACAGCGCTGCGAACTCGGCCTGTCGATGACCAACAGCGGCGATGCCCCCGATACGCTGGTCGCCACCCTTGTCCAACCAGGTGCGCTGCCCGCCCAGCTCTGCCGCCCCGATGGGGTCTGCGCCGACCGCGAACTCTTCCTCGCCGACGTCGGCCCTGGCAACACGGCCTCGGTGCTGCTGCGGGTCAATCTCCCTGCCGACAGCCCCCCCCAGAGCGTTCTCTACACACTCTTTGCCGCCAGCAGCGGCTCCGGCGGCACTGTCGCCTCACCCCCGCTGTCACTGACCATCCACGTACAAAGCACACAGCCATGAACGAACGATCCTGGCTCGACCGCCTGCGCCAGTCCAGGCCTTCTTCCTCTGTCCCGCCGACAGAGCAGCGCAACTGGGAAGCCGTGCGTCTCGAAATCCGCCAGGCAGCCCGCCAACAGATCAGCCACACCCTGCGCCGCCTGCGCGCCCTGCATGGGTTCAGCTACGAAACCGTGCGCCAACGCACCGGCCTCACCCAACAGCTGCTCTACGACGTCGAATTTGGCAGCCGCTTCCCTACCCTGGACGAACTGACGCTGCTGGCAGAATGCTACGATGTGGCGGTCGAAGAAATTTTGGGGATTGAATCCAATTAAAAAGGATCACCGCGCGATAAAACGCTCGGCGCCACAAAGTGGCTGGCCAGCTCCGACTGACGTGGCCCCTCCACCCAGACCTGCCCATCTGCCCAGTTCTCTTCTTTCCAAATCGGCACGATCGCCTTGAGCCGTTCAATGGCATACTGGCACGCTTCAAAACAGCCGTCTCCCCGGTGCGGGGTCGCCACCGCACTCACCACGCTGGGCTCCCCGATCTCCAGACGACCCACCCGGTGCACGATGCTCACCGCCCCGACTTTGGGCCACCGCCCCTGACTCTCCGCAGCAATGCGCGCCAACAGGGCCTCCGCCATCTCGGTGTACGCCTCGTAGTTCAAAAAATCTGTCCCCCGCACCCCCTCCTGCGTCGCAGTGGCCCCCCGCACCACCCCCGCAAAGGTCGCTACCGCACCGCAGTCAGGCCGGACAACCCGCCGGGCCACCTCATCCAAAGACAACGGCTGCACCGTGATCTCGAAGAGTTTCATCGACCCCTCCTTCTTCTGTAACAGACCCGCCCCCCCAGACACAGGCGGGAAGAGCGCAACTTCGTCCCCCTCACGCAAGAGCTGCTCCCCTTGCGCGTACTCCTGGTTGACCGCCGCATAAAAAGTGCGCCGCCCAATCGCCAACGACGGGTAAGCGCTGTCGATCGCCGCCAACGCCCCGTCCAACGTGGTTCCCTCTGGCACGTCCAACAGCTGCTGCGCCCAGCCCGCTTGCTGACGCAGTGTGGCAAAAAGCCGTACCCGAATTTGCATACTCCTCCTGCCTCCAAGGCTCAGCACCGTCTCGCCCAGCCACCGTCTCGCCCGCAGTTTTCGCACCGCACACCGATCACGGCCCTTCGCCGCGCTGCCAGTCCCCTGACTGCCCCCCCTGCTTCTCCAGAAGAC
>JAPLGY010000085.1 GCA_026389955.1 Caldilinea sp.
AGGTGCTGGCGAAGCCAGGCAGCATCACCCCCCACACCGAGTTCTCGGCTGAGGTGTACGTGCTCAAAAAAGAAGAGGGCGGACGGCACACCCCCTTCTTCAAAGGCTACCGGCCTCAATTCTACATCCGCACCATGGACATCACCGGGGAGATCAAGCTGCCCGAGTGCGTCGAAATGGTGATGCCGGGCGACAACATCCAGATGGGGGTGGTGTTGATTTCCCCGATCGCCTTGGAGACCGGCAGCCGCTTTGCCATCCGCGAAGGCGGCCGCACCGTCGGCGCCGGCGTCATCACGACAATTCTGAAGTAAGATTTTTGCAGACTTGTCTCTCTGTGTGTACAATCAGAACAGAGCGCCTGTTGTCTAGGCGACAGAGCTGTTGGCCCATGTGGGTGTGCAAGTCTGTAGATGTAGGCGAGTAGCTCAACTGGCAGAGCAGCGGTCTCCAAAACCGCAGGTTGCGGGTTCAAGTCCTGCCTCGCCTGCCTGAAATTGACCACCGGAGCAAAATGCCCGGTGGTCGTTTTCGGATTTATGGGAAGAAAATCAGGAACAAATATGACCAAATCTATTGCGACGCCCAAGCCCGAAAATCGTCTGGTGCGGTATCTCAAAGACACACGCGCTGAAATCGGCAAGGTCACCTGGCCGACTCGGGAAGAAGGGCTGCGTCTGTCGACCATCGTTTTTGTGGTGACGATTGTCTCGACCATTGTGCTGTTTGGTGTAGATTCACTGTTTGCTTTCATCATTGGCCTGTTGATTCGGGGCACGGCTGGCTAGGGATCGCGTTCTGCCGAGCTGCTCGAGCAGAATGTGTCAAAGGTGTCTGGCTGTGGCAGAGACGCCCAAAGGCAAGGCTGGGTTGTGGCGTCTGGGGAGAAAGGTGTAAAGGAAGCAAAGATGGAGAAGCCACCAGAAAATGCAGGTGAACCAGAAACTGCGCCGGCTGCAGAGGGGCCGCACGCCGAGTGGTTCGTGATCCACAGCTATTCCGGGATGGAAAACAAAGTCAAGAAGAACATCGAGCACCGTGCAGAATCGATGGGGATGACCAGCCATATTCTGGAAGTCATCGTGCCTACGGAGACCGAAATTGAAATTCGGAACGGTGTGCGGCGTGAAATCGAACGTCGTGTCTTCCCAGGCTACATTCTGGTCAACATGATCATGGACGAAGACAGCTGGTACGTGGTGCGCAACAGCCCGGGGGTGACGGGTTTCGTAGGGATGGGCAACAAACCAACGCCTCTGCGCCAGGACGAGATCGACAAGATCATGAAGCGGATCGAGTCGGATGCCCCGCGCATCAAGGTCAGCTTCCAGCCTGGCGAGCCTGTGCGCATTTTGAGTGGGCCGTTTGCTGAATTTACCGGGATCGTCGAAGATATCTATCCTGACAAGGGCAAGGCCCGCGTGATGGTCAGCTTCTTCAACCGGGAGACACCGGTCGAGGTCGACTTTATTCAATTGGTGCGCGATCTCTGAGATGGCCTTGGCCGACAGGCCTGCCTGTCTTGGGTCGAATAGGAGACTCTTTATCTTTTTTGCTGGGGCTGGGAGTCGATCTCCGATCGCCAGTCGGAGTGAGGCGTTCACCAGGCTCAGAAGGAGTGAAAAATGGCAAAAAAACTGAAAGCGATCGTCAAACTGCAGTTGCCTGCCGGCAAAGCCAACCCAGCCCCGCCTGTCGGTACGGCGCTCGGTCCGCAGGGCATCAACATCATGGGCTTTTGCAAAGAGAGGTGATCCCGGTGGAAATCAGCATTTTCACCGACGGATCGTTCACCTTTGTGCTCAAGACCCCGCCAGCGGGGGACCTGATCAAAAAAGCGGCTGGGATCCCCAAAGGCAGCGCTGAACCGAACAAGAACAAAAGTGGCAAGCTGACCCAGGCCCAGGTGCGTGAGATCGCCGAGATCAAACTGAAAGATCTGGAAGGGGTCAGCCTGGAGAGTGCAATGCGCATGGTGGAAGGCACTGCGCGCAGCATGGGTGTTTCGATTGTAGAATGAGGGGCACCTCCGGTCTGAGGGTGGCCCTGCAGGCAGACAGATTCAAATCGTGGGAGGGCTGACTGCCCGTCATCACCACCAAGGAGTTGATTATGACAAAACATAGCAAGCGGTTTGTCTCTCTCCAGAGCAAAGTCGACCGTGTCAAAGCACATCAACCAGCCGAAGCTGTGGCGCTGGTCAAAGGGCTGGCCAACGCCAAATTTGACGAGACGGTGGAAGTTCACATGCGGATGGGGGTAGATCCCCGTTACGCAGACCAGCAGGTGCGCGGTGTGGTCACCTTGCCCAACGGCACAGGGCGCACTGTGCGTATTTTGGTCTTTGCCAACCCCGAAGGGCAGACGCTGGCCCGAGAAGCGGGCGCCGACTATGTGGGGGCTGAAGATCTGACCGAACAGATCATGAAAGGCTGGACCGACTTCGACGTGGTGCTGGCCACACCCGACATGATGCGTGTGGTTGGCCGTCTGGGAAAGGTGCTGGGCCCACGCGGTTTGATGCCCAGCCCCAAAACAGGCACGATCGTCCCTGCTGAAGAGCTCCCGCGCGTGATTCGAGAGTCGCGGCTGGGGCGTGTCGAGTTTCGAGTGGACAAAACTTCCAATATTCACGTTCCGATCGGCAAATGCAGTTTTGCAACCGAAAAATTGCTGCAAAACCTGGGCGCCCTGATGGAAGCCATCAATGGCGCCAGGCCATCCGGCCTGAAGGGCAATTATATTCATCGCATCACCCTGGCCAGCACCATGGGGCCCGGCGTGAAGGCGGACATTGGTGCGATGACCGCACTCAAGGCAGCGGCTGAGTAGCGGCTGACCCCGAACGAACGTTTTGTCTTGAAAAGCGGAGCCTTCAATCGGGCTCCGCTTTTTGGTTGGAAGAGGTTGGCTGTGTCGGCAGAATGGAAAGGAAAAACGGTTTTGGACAGCTACCTGGTAAGGGCGCTCGCCAAAGAAAGCGGAATTCGTGGCATCGCCTGTCTGACTACCAGTCTGGTGCGCGAGGCGGCACAACGCCATCGTGCGACGCCGGCAGGCACCGCTGCTTTGGGATATGGTTTGACCGCCGCCGCGCTGTTGGGGGCGCTGCTGAAAGTACAGCAGCAGATCGCACTCAAAGTAGAAGGAGATGGACCGCTCGGCAAGATGGTGGTCGAATCAGACAGCTACGGCCATGTGCGTGGCTACCTGGAAGAGCCCGCCCTGCTGCTGCCGCTGCCGATCGGCCCCAATGAACTGGCAGCAGCCATCGGCCGCCAGGGCCGGCTGACCGTGGCCAAGGATCTGCGGGTCAAAGATCTCTTCCGCAGCATTGTGCCGCTGCAGACAGGCCATCTGGACACCGATCTCACATACTATTTGATGATGTCGGAACAGGTGCCGTCGGTGGTGGAAATTGGAGCCCCTGTGGACGGAACAGGGCAGCTGGTGGCGGCCGGCGGCCTGCTGCTTCAGCTGCTGCCCGGCGGTGACCTGGCGCTGCTGCAGACGATGGCAGAAGAGCTGGACGATCTGCCTCCTCTGGGCGAGATGCTGGCGAGGGGAACAACCCCGGAACAGTTGCTGGCCTGCCTCTTTGGCGGACAGCGCTACGAAGTGCTGGAAACCGGACAGTTGATGTTCCGCTGTACATGCAGCCGAGAACGCTCCCGACAGGCACTCAGACTGCTCGAACCCAGCGATCTCTGTGAACTGATGGCGGAGGGAGAAGCTGTGATCGACTGCCATTTCTGTCAAGAACAGTATCGCTTCGATCAGAATGAGCTCCAGCAGCTGATCGAAGAGCAGGAGCAGGCCGGTTGAATTGTCCCGCAGCCTGCGCCCGATTTGGGCGATCCATTGGGCTGCCGTATACTGACCAACAATCGAATTCTTTCTTCTGCTTGTGCTGAAGACCGCAGGTGCCGGTGTAAATGTTTCGACAGCCTGCCGAGGCAAAAAAGCAGTAGCCCCTGCGGCTTGTCCGCAAAAGGCTATCGCGCTTGAATGCCCTTCTGCAGCAGCGGAAGGGCGTTTTTGATGGTGTAGGTAATTCTCCAGAGAAAGGAGGGATGTCCATTGGCTATCAACCGTCAAAAAAAAGAAGAGTTGGTCGACCAGTACAAAAAACTGATCGCAAACTCGTCGGCAATTGTGTTCACCCACTACCAAGGCACCAAGGTCGCTCAGTTGCGGTCGCTGCGCAACAGGTTGAGTGAAAGCAACTCCACCTGTACCGTTGTCAAAAACACGCTGTTGCGGCGAGCGTTGATCGAGAGCGGCCGCACCCCACCCGACGCGCTGTTGTCGGGTGCCAACGCAGTCGTTTTCTGCGGCGAAGAGATTGCCAAGAGCGTCACGGCGCTCAAAGGCTGGATCAAGGATGCCAAAGCGCTCGAAATCACCGGCGCTCTGCTCGAAAACTCTGTGCTGGACAGCAAGGGAGCGGAGCTGCTCTCTGACCTGCCGACCAAAGACCAGACGCGCGCCTTGTTGCTCGGCGTGCTCAGTGCACCGGCACGTCAGCTGGTTCAGATGCTGGCAGCGCCCGGCTCAAGCCTGGTGCGTGTGGTCAATGCCCACGCCGAAAAGCAGTCGGAGGCGGCCTGATGCTTGCCTGCACCGCAGCGACGCCCTGCTGTGCAGAGAATTTGGTGGCGTTGTAGAACCAGGAAACGAATTGATTGTTCAAATTGGAGGAATGATTTATGGCTGATTTGCACGCCATTGCTGCGCAACTGGATACCTTGACCCTGCTCGAGGCGTCGCAGCTGGTAAAGCTGTTGGAAGAAAAATGGGGGGTCAGCGCCGCTGCCCCGGTGGCTGTGGCGGCGGCGGCTGGTGCCGCTGCGGTCGAAGCTGCTCCGGTGGAAGAGCAGACCGAATTTGATGTGGTGCTCAAGAGCGCCGGTGAAAAGAAGATCAACGTCATCAAGGTTGTCCGTTCTTTGACCAACCTCGGCTTGAAAGAAGCCAAGGATGTGGTCGAAACGGCTGGCTCGACCATTTTGTCTGCGGTCAGCAAGGAAGTGGCAGCGGATGCCAAGGCCAAGCTCGAAGCCGAAGGCGCTCAGGTCGACGTCAAGTAGTGGGATCTTGGTGTGGCGCTTCAGAGAACCCAGCTGCCAAGCTGGGTTCTCTGGTTTTTGAACGGTTGTCCATGCGCGTCGGCTGTGGTACAATGACAGCGAGATGTCAACTACCTCTGCGCGTTTCCCCTCAGGAGTCTGGCCGGTCTACGGCCATGGCTGGGCTGTAGAACTGCTGCGGCGTGCCCTCTCTGCGCGATCCTCTGTGCGATCCTCTGTGCAATCCTCTGTGCAATCCTCTGTGCGGTTGAGCCACGCCTATCTGTTGGTCGGAGCCTCCCAGATCGGGAAGACAGCTTTGGCCCGTGCCTTTGCTGCTGCGCTGCTCTGCAGCGACCCTGCACATGCACCTTGCCAGCAGTGCCGCGCTTGTCGGCTGATGGCTGCCGGCCACCATCCAGATTTTCGTCTGGTGCAGCCGACGGTCAAGATGGACAGAGATCTGGTGGTAGAGCGTCAAAAAGGCGAGCTGCGCGCTGAACAGGCAGAAGGGCTGATCCGAGAGGTGGCGTTGCGCCCTCTGGAAGGAACCCGCAAAGTCTTTCTGATTCAAGACATGCATCAGGCAAACCTGGCCTTTGCCAACAGGCTGCTCAAGACCCTGGAGGAGCCGCCGTCCCATGCGGTGCTGCTGGTCACAGCCCGTCACCGCAACGAAGTGCTGCCTACGATCGTCAGCCGCTGTCAGATCGTGGCGCTGCACCCGCTCGACCAGGCTGTGCTGGCCGACGCGTTGCAAGCTGGCTGGCAGGTGCCGCCGGACGACGCCCTGCTGTTGGCGCGGCTGGCCGGGGGCCGGCTGGGCTGGGCTGTCGACCAGTTCCACCATCCGGAACGACGGGAGGAGCGCAGCCAGGACCTGGCGGCTCTTTGGTCGCTGGTAGAGGCCGGACGGCTGGAGCGGCTGCGTTTTGCCGGCCAGCTGGCCACCCAGCGTGACCCTCTGCGTCTGTTTGGGCTGTTGGAGATCTGGAGCAGCTGGTGGCGTGACGTGTTGCTGGCCCAGGCGCAGTGCACGGACGCGTGCAGCAACGTCGACCAGTTGCCGCGTCTGACGGCGCACGCGCACGCGTTTGAACCCCAGGCTGTTCACGAATACTTGGGGACCCTCCAGCGGGTGGAGGCTGCGCTGCGCCATACGGCGAATCTCCGGCTGGCGCTCGATGTGTTGTTGGTCAAATTGCCAGCGCTTCACCGTTCTGGTTGAGGTGGGCGCGGCAGACATGTAGAGAGGATCCTGCTGACAGCAGGAGGGGAAGGAAACAGGGAAGATGCCAATTGTTGTCGGAGTAGAATTCAAAACGATCACCAAAGTCTACCATTTTGACCCTGCCGGTCTGCTAGATTTGAGCAGGCAGGAGTATGTGGTGGTGGATACGGTTCACGGGCCTGAAGTCGCCCAGGTTGTCGAGCCTCCCCACCTGATCAAAGAAGACCAGGTGGTCGGCGAAATGAAGCAAATCGTGCGCAGAGCATCGGCCTGGGATCTGGTTCAGCGCGATCAGTGGCTCCACAAGGAGCAGGAGGCGTTTGCGGTCTGCAAAGCCAAAGCGCGCGACCACCGTCTGGCGATCAAGTTGTTGCGTTGCGAGTACAGCTTTGACGGTGGACGGCTGCTGGTCTATTTTGCCGCCGAGGATCGGATCGACTTTCGGGCTTTGGTGCGGGATCTGGCCCGGATCTTCCGCACCCGGATTGAAATGCGGCAGATTGGGGTGCGCGATGAGGCCAAGCTTCTCGATGGGGTCGGCAAGTGTGGGCGCCAGCTCTGCTGTACCAGCTGGCTGCGTGAGTTTACACCGGTCAGCATCCGCATGGCCAAAAATCAACAGCTGCCCCTCAACCCGGATGAAATCAGCGGCGTCTGTGGCCGGCTTTTGTGCTGTCTGTCTTACGAGGACGATCTCTATCGGGAGCAGAACAAGAAAATGCCCAAGGTCGGGGCAGAGGTTTTGACCCCCCACGGCAGCGGGCGGGTGCGCCACATCCACCCCCTCAAAGAGTCAGTGACGGTGATGCTGGAAAACCATGCGTTGGTGGAAGTTGGGATCCACGAGCTGATCAGCACCAAAACCGCCAGCGGCAACAGCTGCAGCACCTGTGGCGGCTGCACCGTCAAGCGGCGGGCCGGCGCCGAGGAAGACAATGCTCGGGTCCGAGCCGAAGCAGCCCGGCGGCGTGGGCGCAAGGAAAATGAGCCCATTGCCCCTGAAGCGCCCGAGTCTTCTGAAGGCAGCGCGGAGCAGGCTGCCCGGCGCCGACGCCGCCGACGCCGTCCCCGAGGAGAGAAAGAGAGCTGATCGCTCCCTGTGGGCCTCCCCCTCGACCGCTGCACAACAGCGGTCGAGGGGGAGGCCCACAGTTTTGTGCCAAGGCAGGGTCAACGCGCTGCGGCCAGGGTGACTGGCCGACGAAAAACCGCAAAGCGCACCGCAGTGCGTTCATTGCCTTCGATCTGGACATCGGTGAAGCTGGGCACCAACACCAGGTCGATCCCATCTTGTTCGAGATAGCCGCGGGCGATGGTGGCAGCCTTGATGGCCTGGTTGACCGCACTGGCGCCAATGGCCTGGATTTCGGCGTACTCCTGTTCGCGCATGACGCCTGCAATGGCTCCAGCCACCGATGTGGAACGCGACTGTGCAGAGACCTTGATGAGTTCTGCCATGTGAAAAGCCCCCCTCCTGGATGAAAACGTACTGCATTGTGGATGACGAGCGGGTGCTCGCTAGAGCTTGGACCCCATGACAGCCCCAATCGACAGAGAGAGGCTGTAATGTCGACAATCAAGACGTCGGAGAAGGGGAAAGGATACGGCCCTGTTGGGGCCTGTTGGGGAGCAGGACCTCTGCCCACCAACAGGGCACACAGGCCAGCGGTCTATTTGGCGTATTCGACCGAGCGCGTCTCGCGGACGACGGTCACCCGAATCTGGCCAGGGTACTGCAAGTTGTCTTCGATCTTTTTGGCGATCTCTCGGCTGAGCTGGATTGAAGCCAGATCGTCGATCTCTTCTGGCCGAACCAGGACCCGAATCTCCCGTCCTGCCTGGATGGCGTAGGTCTGTTGGACCCCTTTGAAGCTGTTGCCGATCTCTTCGAGCTCGGTGACCCGCTTGATGTAGGTTTCCAGGGATTCTCGACGGGCCCCTGGTCGGGCGCCGGAGATCGCATCGGCGGCAGCGACGATCACTGCTTCGATGGATTCAGGGTCGACCTCGCCGTGATGCGAGGCGATCGCATTGATGACCACCTCGGGGACGTTGTAGCGTCTGGCGATTTCGGCGCCGACGATCGCATGGGGTCCATCGATCTCGTGGGTGACGGCCTTGCCCAGGTCGTGCAAAAGCCCCCCCATCCTGGCGATCTTGACATTGGCGTGGAGCTCTGCGGCGATCACCCCGGCGATTTTGGCAGTCTCGACGGCATGCGCCAGTTGGTTCTGACCGTAGCTGGTACGGAACTTGAGCCGTCCCAGAATTTTTTGGACCTCGCGGTGCAGGCCGGAGACACCCGCTTCCAGCATCGCCTGTTCGCCCGCTTCGACCACAATCCGTTCGATCTCCTGTTGGGCCTTTTCGACCTCTTTTTCGATCCGTGCAGGGTGGATCCGGCCGTCGGAGACCAGTTTGCTCATCGCCATGCGGGCCACCTCGCGACGGATCGGGTCGAAGCTGCTGATGATGATCGCTTCAGGGGTGTCGTCGACCACCAGGTCGACCCCCAGTGCCTGTTCGATGGCGCGGATGTTGCGGCCCTGGCGGCCGATGATGCGCCCCTTCATCTCGTCGGAGGGCAGGTCCACGCTGCTGACAGCAAATTCGCTGACATGGTCGCTGGCGATGCGTTCGAGGGCCAGGGTAATGATTTCGCGGGCGCGGCGGTCTGCCTCCTCGGCGGTCTGCGCCTCGACCTCACGGATTTTGCGCGCCATTTCCTGCCGGGTGTGCGCTTCGACACGCTCCAGCAGGAGCTTCTGCGCCTCCTCGGTCGACAAATTGGCGACTCGCTGCAGTTCAGCCGTCCACTCCTCCTCTACCGTGGAGAGACGTGTTTCGCGCTCGTTGCAGCGGGTTTCGCGCTGATTCAACTTGCGTTCGCGATTTTCAATCTGTTGCAGACGGCGTTCGACCGTATCCAGGCGGTTTTGCAGCCGTTCTTCAATCTTTTCCAGCTCGCTGCGCCGTCGCGCAGCTTCGACATCCATCTCTTTGCGCCGCACGACCTCTTCTTCTTTGATCGCCAGCTGCGCCTGTTTGGCGGAAGTTTCAGCCTCGGCGATGATGCGCGCTGCATGTTCCTCGGCGCCCTGACGGGCAGCCTCCTGCCGTTCTCTCTCTCCCCTGATGCCAGCTTCACGCCCTTTGGAAAAGGCCAGGTAGCCGGCAGCGCCAGCCCCAATCAGGGTGAAGAGGACCACCAGGACGATCGTCAACAAGACGTTTTCCATAGGGTGATTGCCTCAATCTTCCATCGTATGCAGTAGTGGTCAGGCCCTGATGAAGCCTGATAAGACCAATTTTTCCTAAACAAAAAACGCGCCGCAGCCAGATGCTACAGCGCCACGACACCCCGGCAGACAGCTTTGTTCTTTGAACTGTATGGCAGCGACTGGGGGAGAACAAATCATCCCCGGTCTGCGCTGGAACGCAGCGGCAGCCCACCTCTGCCTCGAATCAAGGCGTCGATCTCCGCAGCGAACTCTGGATTCTGGCGCAGGTATTCCTTGCTCGCTTCTCTTCCCTGCCCAATCAACACTTCGTTGTAGCGGTAAAAAGAGCCCCGCTTGGTCAGGATCTCGAACACAACCCCCAGGTCAAGCAGGTCACCCGCAGCGCTGATCCCCTCATCGTACAGGATGTCGAATTCTGCGGTGCGGAATGGAGCGGCTACCTTGTTTTTTTTCACGGTCACCCGTGTCCGGCTGCCCACCACTTTTTCTCCCTGTTTGATGCTTTCGATGCGGCGCACGTCCAGACGAACACTGGCATAAAACTTGAGCGCCAAGCCGCCCGCAGTGGTCTCCGGGTTGCCGAACAGCACACCAATTTTTTGACGCAGTTGGTTGGTAAAGAGCATACAGGTGTTGCTGGCCTTGATCACGCCGGTCAACTTGCGCAACGCCTGGCTCATCAGACGAGCCTGCACCCCCACGTGGTTGTCTCCCATTTCACCTTCGATCTCAGCACGTGGAACCAACGCCGCAACGCTGTCGACGACAACCACAGCCATGGCATTGGAACGCACCAGTGCTTCAACAATCTCCAACGCCTGTTCGCCGGTGTCTGGCTGGCTGACGTAGAGGTTGTCGGTGTCGACCCCAATCTTGGCCGCATAGGCCGGGTCCAGGGCATGTTCGACATCCACAAAACCACAGATGCCACCGCTGCGTTGGGCTTCGGCGATCACATGCAGGCAAAGCGTGGTCTTGCCCGAGCTCTCTGGACCGTAGATCTCGACGATCCGCCCGCGCGGCACACCGCCTATCCCCAGCGCCAGGTCGAGACTCAGGCTGCCGGTCGGGATCGACGACACTTGCAACGCAGAGGCCTCCCCAAGGCGCATGACAGTCCCTTCGCCGTACCGTTTGTTCAGGTTGATCAGGGTCGTTTCCAGGGCTTTTGATAGCCCGGTTGTGCTCATGAACGACTCCAGAATACCGATCTCCTGCCCCCAAAACAACGTCTTGGAGAGCCCATTCCCCCTACATGGCCATACAGTTTTTAGATTTTGTAGCCATCTGATCCTGTAGTTTACAGGAGAGAGCGAAATCGTGCAAACGATTGTGCAGATAGGTGTCGCTCAGGCCCGAAGCACACATTCCCCACCCGTCTGCAGCTCCTTTCACCCCTGCGAGAGCTGTTCTCGCAGCCGAAGGATGGCCTGGCGTAGGCTGTCGTTCTGCTGCAGCTCCCGAAGAATCCTGTCGATGCCGTAGCTGACCGTGCTGTGGTCTCGGCCCCCCAGCTGTTCCCCGATCGCCGGCAGAGAGAGCTGGTGCTCCTCGCGCAGCAGATACATGGCGACCTGGCGGGCATGGGCAACGTCAGCGGTTCGGCGTCGACCGGTCAGGTCGGCGAGGGTCAGGCCAAAGTGTTCGGCGACCCGTTCGACGGCTGTGACCGGCGCACAGATCGATCGCCGCGGGGTCAGCGAGCCGAGCAGACTCTCTGCCAGGCCAACGTCGAGCGCCCGTGCATGAATCTGGGCGCCGAGCCAAATATTGTTGAGCGCACCTTCCAGCTCTCGCACATTGCTTTTGATGTGGTCGGCAATCAGCATCAATACATCATAGGGCACACGCATCGCCTGTCGTTCAGCCTTGGTCTGCAAAATGGCCACCCGGGTCTCAAAATCAGGAGCGACAATGTCGGTCATCAACCCACCCTCAAAGCGGTTGCGCAGACGCTCCTCCAGCCGGGCCAGATCGCGCGGCGGACAGTCGCTGGTGAAGATGATCTGTTTGCCTGCGCTGTGCAGATAGTTGAAGGTATGAAAAAGCTCTTCTTGCGTGCTGTCTTTGCCTACAATAAACTGAATGTCGTCCAGCAACAACGCGTCGATCTCGCGGTACTTGGCACGAAAGGGTTCGGTGGAACGGTTGCGGATCGCATTCACCAGGTCGTTGGTGAACTGTTCTGCGGAGCTGTAGAGCACCGTGTAGCCCTGTGCTGCCAGCTGGTTTCCGATCGCACTGAGCAGATGGGTTTTGCCAAGCCCGACGCCACCGTAGATGTAGAGCGGGTTGAAGCGCTGGCCCGGGTCACGCGCGATGGTCTCAGCTGCTGCAAAGGCAATCCGGTTGTGTTTGCCGACCACGAACGCGTCAAAGGTGTGTTTGGGGTTGATCGGTCCGAGCACCGCCTGGGCGGTCGGCTCGGTGGGGCCCGGCGCTGCGGGGGCTGGCGCTGCGGGGGCTGGGTCACCCTCATTTGAGTCGACATAAAGTGGCGCAGGGCCGTCCAGGGGTGCAGCCCAAGCTGTCGGGGCCGGTGCCACACGAAACGTAATGTCGATCGAACTGCGTTGCAAGATGGTCGCAAGCTTGCGTTTGATCTGGGGGCGCAGGCGGTCCTGTGCCCAGTCCAGGTAGTATGCGTTCGGCAGCCCCACAATGAAATGGCCATCCTCGTAATGCAACACTTCGCTGGCCTGGATCCAGGCATCCAACTGATTGGAGGGAATCTCCAGGGCAAATTCGCCCAACAGCTGATGCCAGGCGTTGTGCGGATCGACAGCAGGCAGAGGTTTACCCGGCTGAACGGGCACGCCCTCCAGCAGAGACGCTGTCAACAGCGTCTCTGCGCTGGCTTCGGTGGTGTGCAGGTCGCCACGTTTTTGTCCTCCCTGCCCGGTCGATGGGGGCAGGCTTGGGTCAGATGGAAGCAACAGACTGCTGCGCGCTCTGTCGGTCTCTGGTTTGTCCATAAAGGATACCTGATAAAAAGTTTCTGTTCGGCTGGCTGCTGTTTTTTTCCTGAACCGGTCTACACGTTCCACCCACGTTCTGTGCGGTGTTGGCTGTGATGTTGTGTTCAATGATCTGTGCCCTCCCAGCGAGCCTGTTTGGTACTTTCCGTTCTCAGCCGCGTTCTGATAGACCCTGGCACGCTTTGCCTGGTCAGGGACAAAGAAAGCGCATGCAGCCGCAATACGCTTTGGCAAAATTCATTCGTTTTTGGCACAAATTCCTACAGCAAGGGCAAACGGCAAGGTGCTTGCCCTTCGGCACGGGTGCAGCAGCGTTGCATCCGGCGGTCATTCCAGAGCCCACAACGTTGTTCTGCCACGTTGTTTTTCCACAGTCGGCACTGCCTTGCCGTGGGGACTAACTTTGTTTTGGCATCTTTTTAGAGTGTAACAGAGCCAGGTAGAATTGCCAAGGTCCGATCGAGCCAGTTGGGTGCCTTTATGTTTTGTTTGGCAGGATTTTTGAGCCACGCACATCTGTTCTACGCAAAATATAGGGTCCTGTACGCGATCGGACGCAACCTGTCTTGGTTGGGGGCACAAAAAAAGCGTAGAACTTTAAGGAAGGAATCTTCGTTGCAAATTGGCTGTACGATGTCTGTTATAGTTGTCTACAGGTCAAGTTGCTGCGATTCAGAGATGGAAGGACTTTTCCCCAGAGTTATCCACAGCTGTGGATAACTCTGGGGAAAAGTTGGGGAACAAGAGAAAGGGGCGGGCTGGGTGCTGCCAGCCGCCGAGGAGAAAGAGATCGACGATGCCAAACGAGATGCGACCCCAGGAAATTACGATCGAGCGCCGTGAGGGAGTCATGCAGGTTGTCTGGTTGACGGGCCATACGAGCCAGTACGCGTTGGGCTGGTTGCGCGCCCACTGTCCTTGTGCCAGCTGCCGGGAAGAGCGGCGTGCTGCCGGGTTGGCGGAGCTTCCTGCTTCGACCGATCTGGTCGACGCCGATCTGGTGGGCAACTATGCGATTCGGTTTACCTGGAGCGACGGCCACGGTGCTGGGATCTTTCCGTTTGCGGCGCTGCGGGCTTGCTGCCCGTGCCAGACCTGCAACCCAGACGGTGTCCCTCCACTGTGGGTCGAGTGAGTGGCACACAAAGAAAGGAACAGACCATGAATTGGAATTTGGCTGAATTCAAATTGTGGGGAATCGACGTCAAGGTACACTGGTCTTTTGTGCTTATTTTGGCATTTGGGGCCTTTGTCTACGGCGCAGGGCCGGCAGGTTGGGGGGTCGGCAGCCTGTACGGTGCGTTGACCATTCTGCTGTTGTTTGTCTGCGTGACCTTGCACGAATATGGCCATGCACTGATGGCTCGCCGTTTTGGCATCGGCACGCGCAGCATTTTGTTGTTGCCGATCGGAGGGGTCGCCAATCTGGAACGACTTCCGGAGAAGCCTGCCCAGGAGCTGGCGATTGTCGCAGCGGGCCCTTTGGTCAATCTGGTGTTGGTGCTGCTGCTGCTGCCGGCTGCATGGCTGGCCAACGGCAGCAGCTTGCAGGGGCTCTTCACCCTGAACGCGATGGGGGCCAGCATTCAAAACCCAGGCGTTCAAAGTCTGCTGGTCTATCTGATCTCCGCCAATCTGTTGTTGGCCCTTTTCAATTTGCTTCCAGCCTTTCCACTGGATGGGGGGCGGCTGCTGCGTGCCCTGTTGGCCTACACGATGTCCTATGTGCAGGCGACCCGGACAGCGGTTGCCGTAGGGCGTTTTCTGGCCATTCTGATGGCGGTTTTCGGCATTTTTTCAGGGGGAATCAGCCTGCTCTTGATCGCATTTTTTGTCTATGTCGGTGGCTCCGCCGAGCTGGAGTCGGTGAGCAGCCGGGCGGTGCTGCGCCAATTTCGTGCGGGCGCAGCACTGACGCACAGTGCGACGACATTGTACACGAGCGAGCGGCTGGATCGGGTGGTGCAGCTGTTAATGAATTCGTATCAGACCGATTATTTGGTGCGCGACCTGGCGGGTGTTTTTGTGGGTGTGTTGACCCGCCCGTTGCTGATCAATGCCCTGCGAGAGCGGGGGCCGGAGGGGCGTGTCGTCGATGTGATGCAGCCTGCTGCTGCCATTCCCCGCTGCAGCCCTGACGCCGACCTGGCCATGGTCTGGGAGTTGATGAGCCAGTCTGGCAGCCGAGTTGTAGCGGTGACGGCCAAGGGGGAGACGCTGGGGCTGATCACCAACGACGACATCGCTGAGGTCTTTCAGGTGATGGGGGCGTTGATAGAGCGGCAAGCTGCCGATCGTGGGCTGTCCAATGTCGGTTGAGCCGCAGAAATTTGTCACCTCGACGGGTTTCCTCGCCTATGAGGTGTTGGAAGCGGGTGTGCAGCCGGCCACAGCCCCTTCGCTGGTGTTGTTGCACAATTTTATGAGTACAGGACGGGCGGCCTGGGGGGCTCTGCTCGAGACCCTGAACCAGCGCTACCGCATTTTGTTGCCCGATCTGCCGGGCCATGGCCGTTCGTGCGGCTCCCCGTCTGCTTTCAACCATCGGCAGATGGCCGCCCAGTTGGCCGATCTGCTGGTCTGTACGGGGTTTGCGGGCGCCCATCTGGCTGGCTGCAGCATCGGCGGCATGTTGGCCCAGCTGTTGGTGGTCGCCGAGCAGCTGCGGCCGGCGACGCTGCTGTTGGTCAGCACAACCTACAGCCTCAACCCGGCGACGACCGGCCACCAGGCGGCTTTGGAACCCGCCAACTTTCGAGCAGGGGTGCGCTGGCTCGAAGCGACGGCCCGTCTGCACGATGCGCATCAGTACGACGGCTATTTTCAGGAGGTGTTGTTGCCGGCGTTTCGCCAGATGAACATCGACTCGGTGATCGACCTGCAGCTGGCTGACCTGGCTCGGGTCACGTCGCCGGTTTGTCTTCTCCACGGCTGTGAAGATGAGTTTTTCCCCCCTGCGATCCCGCTTCAAATGGCGGAAGCCTTTCCGAATGCAGAGCTGCATCTGATCGAGGGGCAGAGCCACAGCCTGATCTTTCGTCAGCCGTGGCGGGTTGCAGCGTATATGGTAGAATTTTTGGAGCGATGGCCCACAAACGAGGCGGCAGCGAGGTTGCCGAAACCGCACGGAGAACCGCACGGAGAACGATACAGTCCATGAAAACAGTCAAACCGGTGATTCTGGCGCCGTCAATTTTGACGGCAGATTTTGGCCATCTGGCAGAGCAGGTGGCGGCAGCGGAGCAGGGGGGGGCAGGCTGGATCCATCTGGATGTGATGGACGGCACGTTTGTGCCCAACATCACCTTTGGCCCGCTGTTGATTCAGGCGGTGCGCCGGGCGACCCTGCTGCCTTTGGATGTGCATCTGATGGTCGAGCAGCCCGAGCGGTATCTGGAGGAATTTGTCAGTGCGGGTGCAGACAGTTTGACGGTGCATGCCGAAGCCACGCGCCACCTGCACCGCACGCTGCAACAGATCACAGCGTTGAACTGTCGGGCTGGGGTGGCCATCAACCCGGCCACGCCGGTCGAGGCGGTGCGTGAAGTGTTGCCGCTGGTCGATCAGGTGCTCGTCATGACTGTCAACCCTGGTTTTGGCTCCCAGCGCTTCATCGAGACGATGACCTCCAAGATTCGGCGAATGGGTCGGTGGATGGACGAGCTCTGCCCGTTGGCCGATCTTGAGGTCGATGGTGGAATTCATCTGCACAACATTGCCGACGTGGTTGCGGCGGGGGCCAATGTGGTGGTGGTCGGCAGCGCGGTCTACAACCCGCAGGCGGCTCCAGCCGCCAACCTGGCTGCCCTGCGCGACCAGCTGGAGGGGAACGGTCAGTTGAAAAAGCGTTCGTAGAAGAGAATGGACTGGTGGATAAAGGGCAGCGTGAAGAGCAGACTGTCCAGACGGTCCAGCATGCCCCCATGTCCACGAAAAAATGTGCCGCTGTCTTTGACCCCAAATTGGCGTTTGAACATGCTGATCGACAGATCGCCGAACAAGGCGAGGATGCCAGAGATCAGGCCGATCAGCGCGCCGAACAGCGGGCCGTTGCGCACAGGCAGGACGGTAGCCAGGAAAGCACCGGCCAGCGCTGCAAAGACCCATCCCCCGATCGTTCCTTCCCAACTTTTTTTGGGGCTGAGCCGGGGAAAAATTTTGTGTTTTCCAGCCTTGACCCCGACAAAAAAGGCCGCCGAGTCGTTGGCCCAGGTCACGAGAAAGCCGAAGAGCACGTAGGCATAGCCGTTGTCGAGAAAACGAAGCGAGACGATCTGGCCGAGCATCACCCCGATGTAGATGGGGACCAGGCTGGTGACGAGCCAGGTTTCGACCGGGCGTTCGTGGACAAACAGGCAGTAGGTCAACGTCACCAAAAAGCCGACGACCAAAATACTGTCGGTCGGGAAAGAGATCCAGCGCAGGAGCAAGGTCGTCGGTTCGGTCAGCCAGCCGGTGATCGGGATCGAAGAGCGTTGGACTTGTTCGGGGTCCCAGCCAGAAAGAAAGAGCAGCACCGCCCAGGGGACGCCGATGGCACGGGCAGGGTGGTATCTGTTGACCAAAAACATGTTGTACAGCTCCAGGGTGCCCAGGATGGTCACACCGACGCCGAGCAGGAGTCCCCAGATGCCCCCCAGATAACCTCGTCGAAATCAGGCCAATAGGTCGGTGTCGTATAGTATTCGGCGTAGGCCGCCTGCCAGATCAGAAAATTGCTCAGACGCCATTCTCCGCCTGTGCGGATGATCAGATCTGGGTCGGGCAGGCCGCCGACGTACATGTAGCTGCTGAGCAACTCTTCGCTCAGCGCTTCGGGGGCAATTCCGTCCTGGATAATCCGGCGCACTGCATCGACCAGCTCGGCGCGGCCGCCGTAGTTGAAGGCGACGTTGAGGATGATGCGGTCGTTGTGTTGGGTCACCTGCAAGGCCTGGACGATCTGTTTTTGCAGCTCTTTGTGGATGCCTTCCATGCGGCCGCTGTGCAAAATGCGGACGCCGTTGCGGTGGAGGTCGTCAAGCTGGCGTTGGATGGTCAGACCGAGCAGACGCATCAGGCCGCGCACTTCGTCGGGGGGACGCCGCCAGTTTTCGGTGGAGAAGGCATAGATTGTGAGAACCTTGACCCCGCGCCGCACACAGTGTTCCAGAATTCGCCGAATGTTGTCGACCCCGGCCCGGTGGCCTGCCAGGCGCGGCAGACCCCGGGCCTGGGCCCAACGGCCATTGCCATCCATGATGATGCCAATGTGGTAGGGGATGCTGTCCGGTCTGCTGTCGACCCCGTAGTTTGTGTTTGATTCGCTCTGAGGCGTCACAGACGAGATCTCCTGTTAGACCGTCATAATTTCGGCGTCTTTGTCTTTGACCATCTCGTCGATGCGTTTGGTGTGCAGGCCGGTCACTTCTTGGATTTTTTCTTCGGCGCGTTTGCGTTCGTCTTCGGAAATCAAGCTGTCTTTTTCGAGCTCGGCCAGATCTTTGTTGGCATCGCGACGGACGTTGCGGATCGCCACGCGCGCTTCTTCTCCCCGTTTGCCGACCAGTTTGGTCAGTTCACGGCGACGTTCTTCGTTGAGGGCTGGCAGGATCAGGCGGATCGACTGGCCGTCGTTGGAGGGGGTCAGCCCAAGATCAGATTTGGCAATCGCCTTTTCGATCGCCGCCAGATCGCCGCGGTTGTAGGGACGGATCAAAATCTGTTGGGCTTCTGGGATTGAAATTGTGGCAAGCTGCTGCAGCGAGGTCGGTGTCCCGTAATAATCGATACTCAAGTGTTCGACCAGCGCGGGATTGGCCCGGCCGGTGCGGATGCTCATCAGTTCGTGGCGGAGCGCTTCCAAGGCTTTGTCCATCCGATCTTTGGCATCTGCAATCACATCGTTGATCATAGCCGATCTCCTGATAGAGAATTCTGAGAGTGAGTTTGGAGACAGAGGTGCCGACAAAGCGGGTGCTTTATGGCAACGGTGCCAGCAAGCTTTTTCATCATTGTAACAAATTTTAACGGATGTAAAAATTGTGGCCGACAGCTGTCAACTGGTGATGGTGGTGCCGACAGACTCCCCCAGGACAACGCGCTCCAGCGAACCTGTTTGCCAGAGATTGATGACGGAGATGGGCAGGTCGTTGTCCATGCACATCGCCATGGCGGTGCTGTCCATCACGCCGACACGCATGTTGAGTGCGTCGATGTAGGTAAGATGTTCGAACCGTCTGGCGTCTCGATTTTTTTTGGGGTCGCTGTCATAGACGGCGTCGACCTTGGTGGCTTTGATCAGCACTTCGGCGTCGATTTCCATGGCCCGCAGCGAGGCTGCGGTGTCGGTCGTGAAATAGGGGTTGCCGGTGCCGGCACCGAAGATGATGACGCGCCCTTTCTCAAGGTGGCGGACGGCACGGCGCTGGATGTACGGTTCAGCGACCGCACGCACTTCGATGCCGGTCATCACACGCGTGGGGATTCCCACGCGTTCCAGCGCATCCTGGAGCGCCAGCGAATTCATGACGGTCGCCAGCATGCCCATGTGGTCGGCGGTGACCCGTTCCATGCCATGGTCGAGGCCATCTTGCTTCCCACGCCAAAGATTGCCCCCCCCAATGACGATCGCAACCTGTACCCCCATGTTCACCACATGACAGACCGTGTTCGCCACAAATTCAGCCTGGCGCGGGTTGATCCCAAATCCACCTTCGCCGGCCAACGCTTCACCGCCCAGTTTGAGCAGGATGCGCCGATATTTGACTTCTGTCATGGTTGCTCCTTGCATAATTCGGCTGAGAGATGCGATGCGGCTGGTGAGCAGATCTTTGATCAGGATCTCTGGGTTTTTGATGAAGGGCTGTTCCAACAAACAGACCTCGCTGTACCATTTGTCCAGCTTGCCATCCAGGATGCGTTCGAGCACCTCGGCTGGCTTGCCGCTGTTTGCCATCTGTTCGGCGTAGATCTCCCGTTCCTTGGCGATCGCTGCGGCAGGCACGTCTGCGCGTGCGACCCAGAGCGGGTGTGCAGCGGTCACATGCATCGCCAGATCCCGGGCAAGCTGTTGGAATTCGTCGGTGCGAGCCACAAAATCGGTCTCACAGTTGACTTCGACCAGAGTGGCAATTTTGCTGCCAGGATGGACGTACGAGCCAATCAGACCTTCATTGGCGTCTCGGCTGGCTTTTTTGGCAGCGGTGGCCAGCCCTTTTTTGCGTAGAATCTCGACGGCGCTCTCAAAATTGCCCTGGGTTTCGGTCAGCGCCTTTTTGCAGTCGAGCACACCCGCATTGGTGGCCTCGCGCAGCTGTTTGACCAGTTCGGCGGTAATCTCTGCCATGGTCGGTTTCTCCTATCCTTCCTGTGTGTCCGAAAGCTCTGTATCTGCTGCTCTCTCCAGCGGTTCGTCTTCCGTTTCGCTGCTGATTTCTTCCTCGTACGCCGCAAAATCTTCCTCGTCGAGGCTCTGCAGTTTCGCCAGGATGCTCGGGCCAAGATACTGCTCCATCTCAGCCAGATCGGCACGGCTGACCTGGCCCGTCTCGGCCATCTCCACTTCGCGGACCCGCATTCCCTCGTCTGCCGCATCGGCGATGGCGCCGACCAGCAGCTTGATGGCGCGAATGGCATCGTCGTTGGTCGGGATCACATGGGTGATCAACTCCGGGTTGGCGTTGGTGTCTACCATCCCCAGAATCGGAATGCGCAATTTGTTGGCTTCGTTGACAGCCAATTCTTCGACGTTGGTATCAACGACAAAGACCATGTCAGGCAAGGCGCGCATGGTCTTGAGCCCGCCGATGCGACGGTTGAGCTTTTCAACATCCCGCTGCAGGGTCAGACGTTCTTTTTTGGGCAAATTGCGAAAGTCGCCGGCATCGATGCGCCGTTCTACCTGCAGCAAATACATGATCCGCTGGCGGATCGTCACCCAGTTGGTCAGGGTGCCCCCCAGCCAGCGCTGGTTGATGTAGGGCATCCCACAGCGCAACGCCTCCTGCTCGATCGTCGCCTGTGCCTGCCGCTTGGTGCCGACAAAAAGCACGGTTCCTCCTTTGGCCACCTTGCTTCGCACCACCTCGGTCGCTTTTTCCAGAGCCTGGACTGTCTGCTGCAGATCGATGATGTGGATGCCGCTCCGTTCGGTAAAAATGTACGGGCGCATCTTGGGGTTCCAACGGCGCGTCCGATGGCCGAAATGGACCCCTGCCTCCAAAAGCTGTTTCATTGTGACGTTGGACATGCCTGCTTCCTTTGGGTTCTTCTTCCGCCTTCTTCATCCCAGCAAGCTGACTGGCTGCTCGATAGCTGTAGCCAGCACCCCTCTTGCTGGTCGAAAGGCGTGTGCGATTTTGAAGGTGCTGAAAACGCACCGATCGCTGAGTATAGCACGAGAGCGGGGATTGGCTCAAACAGACAACAGCCCCAAATCATCTGACCGCTGACTGACCGCCGGTCAGCCGCTTCTGGAGGGGGCGTCGGCAGGGTGGAAGTCGACAAATCGGTAGCCAAGGCTGCGCTCGGTGAAGATATAGCGCGGGTGGCTGGGATCCGGCTCGATTTTCTGGCGCAGATAGGTGATGTAAAGACGCAGCAGATGGTTGTCGTTGATGTATTCATGGCCCCAGACTTTGGTCAGCAACGTCTCGTGTGGCATCACCCAGCCTGCGTTTTGGATCAGGTGGGAGAGCAGCCGATATTCGGTCGGGCGGAGGTTGATGCGTTCCCCGGCCACGATCACCTGGCGGCGCTGCAAGTCGACCTGCAGCCGTTCGTCGACCGTGAGAAGTTGGTCTTCCAGCCGGCCTTGAGGTTCGAAACGGCGCAAGACGGCCCGGATACGGCTGGCCAGCTCGCGCGGGCTGAACGGTTTGGTCACATAATCGTCGGCCCCAAGGTCGAGCCCCCGAATGCGATCCGCTTCGTCAGAACGCACCGTGAGCATGATGACGGGCGCATCGGTAATCGTGCGAATGTGGCGCAAGGTTTCAAAGCCATCCATGCCGGGCATCTCTACGTCAAGCAACACCAAATCGACAGGATGGTTGCGAAGCTTCTCCAACGCCTGGCTGCCTGTGTTGGCCTCCAGCGAGAGGTATCCTTCCAGATCCAGGTTCATTTTGACGAAACGGGCCATCCGTGGCTCGTCGTCGACGACAAGGATGGTTTTGGGTGGATTCATGGCAGCTGCTCTCCTTCACTCTGGCAGCGATCTCATCCGGCGGGCAGTGGGCTCTCCGGTGCGTTGAGCGGGCTTTCCGGTGTATCGAGCGGGCTCTCCGGCGCGGGGGTGGGCACGGGGGTGGGCACGGATGTGGGCACGGATGTGGGCACGGGGGTGGGTGTGGGCTTTTCCTCCCCACCACAGCCAGCGAGCAGGGCTGCGGCAAGCAACCACGTCGAGCAGAAGCCGACCCAGCGGTTGGTTAGACGTGACAGCATAGAGGCTCTCCTTGTAGCAGACAGACGAACAGCGTGGATGGATTTCATCAATTTTTCCAGAGTGGCTGCCCGGCAGAGGGTGCGACAGCGTTGCGCAGCCCAGCCGGGAGTCGGCTTGGGTCCTCGACCAGCGCGCAGAGTTGGGCCAGATTCAGGACATCGTCGGCCAGGGTGGTGTCTTTGGGGGTCTCCAACAGCATGGCGACCCCTTCCCAGCGCAGATCGTTGAGCAGAGGACGAAACCCTTCCAGCCCGAGTTCGCCCGCACCAATCTGTACGTGGCGATCCAGACGGCTGCCCAACGTCCCTTTGCTGTCGTTGACATGCCAGACCTTGATCGTCTCCAGCCCAAGCCACTGTTCGACCTCCTGGAGGAAGCGGGTGTAGCCGGCAGTGCCGCGCAGATCATAGCCGGCGGCAAAGGCGTGGCAGGTATCGAGACAGACCCCAACACGGCGGCGGTCGTCGATCTGCTCCAGAATGGCCCGCAGCTGGGCCAGGGTGCTGCCGAGCACACTCCCCTGCCCTGCCATGATCTCCAGGCAGGTCACCGTGTCGGCACACGCGGGGGTTTGTTCGTGGATCTGGTTGAGCGCACGGGCGAGGCGGGCGATGCCTGCGGCGTCGCCTGCTCCAGTATGGGCACCCGGGTGAAGCACGACATGGGGAAGGGCATAGGCGTGGGCGCGTACGAGTTCATCCTGATAGGCGAGCAGGCTCTTTGTCCAAAGATCTTCTTGGGGGCTGGCCAGGTTGATCAGGTAGCTGGCGTGGCTGGCCGCATAGACGATCCCCAACGCCTGTCGCTGGCTGTGCCAGCGTGCGACATCCGCTGCGTCGACTGGCGGCCCGCGCCACTGACGGTTGTTTTTGGTGAAGACCTGCACTGCGTTGCTCTGCACCGACGCTGCGCGATCCAGGGCATAGCTGACCCCACCAGCGATCGACATATGGGCGCCCAGCTGTAAAACAGACATCACGCTGCGTTCCAGAAGGACAGGGCTGGCAGCATGGGAGGTCCTCCTCAGCTGCCGACCGGGCGCAGACCCAGGTAGACCTGCTGGCCGCTCAGCGTGCGCAGAATTTCTTCTGCCGACCGCCAGGGCAAGAGTTGATGGAGTTCGGTGGGGGAGAGGGCCGTGTTGTTGTTGGCCAGAAAGATGCGGAAACACGCCGGTGCGATCGGCAGTTTTTCGTTGATGTAGTCGGGGTCGTTGGCACAGCGGGTGCGCAGACACTCGCGCAGTGCATCGGTGCGGTGCACTTCCCCTGTCTCGGGGTCGACCCAGTCGACGTTTTCGGTGTTGTGGTAGTTGGCGAAACGCGCACGGCATTCGTCGCACAGCTGTTCGCGCAGATGAAGCCGAAAACTCTGCCCACTTTTTTCCCACCAGTCGTAGTCGATATGAAATTTTGTCTGGACAGTCGGCCTGAACCGCTGCAGGCGGTCGGCAAGCGTTTTGGATACCACGGTGGTTTTCTCCTGCGTTCGAGCAGCCTATGTGAGAGCAAAGGTCCCGTTGCCTGTGTCGCGGAAACGGCGGTTGCTCAACAGGGCAAAGAAGACTGGGCCGGGCGGTGTGCGCACGAGCATGTTGGTTGCACTGTAAACACTTTTGGCGTGGACAGTGCCTTGCGGGTTCAACTTGATCAGCTCCGGCGTGGTTTGGGCGACGATCTGGGCGACTGTGAGCGAACTTTGGGCGACCTGGCGTGCCAGCTGGTCGAGCGCTTCCAGATTCTGCTCGACGACAATCATGGTCTCGTCGTATTCGCAGGCGACCTGTACTTTGTTCATTTCAAAGATCAGCGCGTTCTGGTCCAGGTTGGCCAGCGCAATCCGCGCCCATTCCCGCTTGGGGCGCCGGGTGCGAAAGTCGATCACCACTTCTTGGGTTGTCGGCGAACGTTCGACTGTGATGAAGGCGCCGGCAGGAATTTGATGGGCTTCCATCCATTTGGCGAGACCTGCCACATAGCGGCCTTCGTGCACCACCCACCCGTCGTAGCGGGTGCCCCACCGTCCGTCGACCAAGGTCACGGGGGAGACCCCGTGGGCAGCCTGGGGGAAAAAGCTGCTGGTTCGGCTGCTCAAGGGCAGCGTGCCATGTCGCCGATGGGGGTAGGTCAGCAGCAGACTGATCGAGGGCGCAGCCGCCGGCGCCTCGCGGCTCAGGTTGCTCTCCCCCCATTCGTCGTCCAACTCCCACTCCAGCTGCAGCATCTGGACGCTGAGCAGCGAGCGGTTGTAGGGCGTCGGTCGGTAGCGCAGCAGCAAAGGGGTCGCCTGCACCTCGGCGGGCTCCAGTCGGCGCAGGAACCAAAGCGACCCTGTCCGTGTGTTGAGCGGCGCAAAACGTGCGTCTTGGCCGAGCGCATGGTTGAGGCTGGTGACGCGCATGGCATGGCTGACGTTGTGGTCGACTTCGACTTCTTCGAGCAGTTGGTCGACCGAAAGCGGGCGGCCCTGCATTTCGATCAGCGCTTCGGCGATGTTCAGCTGGCCGACAGGAACTTCGGCCAGCAGATCGGCCAGCAGCCAGGCATTGTTGACTTCAACAAAGGCTGCCTGCCTCGGCCCCTCTTCCAAGGCAAACAACAGGCTTTCTTCGATTTCTGTCTGATAGAGCTGGTAGATCTCGGCGGCAGAGAGCAGCGCCCGGTCGCGGAGCATTCGTTCGCTGTCGAGCTGGTTGAGACGATGGGGGCTCTGCAGATGGGAGGCAAATTCGCGCAGCTTCTGCTGTTCCCCAAACCGAACCTGGATCACCTCGAAGTCCCCATGTTCTGGGTTCTGACCTGGGCGGACCTGAAGAACTTCGCCGACCGCAAATTCCAACGCCGGAAAAACAACGTGCTCTCCGGCCTTGTAGCGCTGCTGCGGCATGTAGATGGCACCCTTGCTCAGCTCCTGGGCAATGCGGATGTTCTCGCGGCGCAAATACTCTTCGATCAGCGCAGTGGCCAGCGTTTCCAGCGGGATTGGCTGCTGTTTTTCGAGGATCAGCTGGTACAAAAATTCAGTATCGTCTGCTGTGACTTCAAATTGGTCACGCCAGAAAGCTGCTGTTTGTGTTGGGCGTTGCAGCACGCTTTCCTCCTCAATTGGTTTGAAAACGTCGATTCACTTTGGCGTTGGCTCCGCAAATAATTCGGAACCGTAAAATAAGATTGTACCAGCAATGGCAGCCACGACCAAATGATTGGGGGAAGATTTTGGTCTGTTCTCAGGGCAACGCCCTCTGAAGACGGCCTACTTCCTGCAAGGTGTGCGCGTCATAGAGGATCAGGAGCAGGTGCACGTCGGTGTCGGCTGTGGGCAGACGGACTTCGTAGACGTCGCGCACCGGTGTCTCCGGCGCCCAGGCTGGTGTGCGCGCCACCTGGCGCAGGGGGGAGGCGTCGTTGACAGCAGGGGTGCCGTCCGCCAGAGTCAGCACCTTCTGCTGCGAATCGACCACCCGCAAAGAGACTTTGAGATCCAGGTCGAGCGGTGCCAGCGGATACCAGTGAAGCACCACGCGCAGCACGGCGCCACTGCGCCAGTCCAGACGGCTCAGATCATAGCCTTCCAGAAGAAGCTGGCCATCCAGCAGCAGCAGATCGGTGCGGGTCGTGGGGGGGACGGCAGGGCTGGCCCCGCGCGGCCAGACGCGGATCAGCGGCCCTTCCCCGCTGAAGCTGTAAAGGGTCTCGATCCCTTCCACCTCGCGGGTCAGGTAGACCGGTTTTCCCGCAGCCACCGCCTCGGCCAGCCGTGCCCGCCGCAGTTCTGGTGCATCGGCGACGACGGGGGTCGCTGCCAGACCACGTCCTTCTGCCTGCTGCATGTACCGCAGCGCCGTCATCTCGCCTTCCAACCCGATCACCAGACTTTGTGGGGGGAAGGCAACTGCGGCAAGGTCGGCGGCATAGTCGTGGAGAGCCCAGTCGGCGCTGCGGTCGACTGGAGCGCCACGCCCAGCCCCGCCGACAACCACGAGCAGCACCCCGGCTGCGGCCAGCCCCGCCTGCCAGCTGGCCAGTCGCCCGGCGAGCAGCTGGTGTACAGCGGCCAGCCCGCGTCCGGCCAGCAGCGCCGCGGCGAGCAAGGCCGGCAGCAAAAAAACTTCAGGGTCGCCGACCTGGTAGACCAGTGTGAAGAGCAGATTGGCCGCCAACACCAGGAGAACCAGACTCCAGGCTGGCCAGCAGCGGGTGCGGATCAGACTGGCCAGCCCCAGCAAGCTGAGCAGGCTGCCGACCCACCCCCCTTGCGCAACCCAGTGCTGGAGCCAGTGGAGGGCGCTGTAGCTGCGGCTCAATTCGTTGGCAGAAAAAAAGCTGCCGTATTGGGTTGCCAGGACATGTGCCCAGAAGCCGTTCCAGGTGGGCAGATAGCTGCCGTGCAGATCGGACACCCCTTG
>JAPLGY010000433.1 GCA_026389955.1 Caldilinea sp.
CGTCGAAGGCTATGAGCTGGAAGTCTTGAAGGGCCTTTCCCGCCCGTTGCCGGCAATCTCCTTCGAATATATCGGCGTTGCCAGCACGCTGGCCCACGCCTGCGTCGACCGTCTGGCTCTCCTGGGCAACTACCAATTCAACTGGTCAAACGGCGAGCAGCACCGTTGGCAGTCTCCCCGCTGGCTGGCGGCTGCCGAGCTCACGACCTGGCTGCAGAGCCTGACGCCGTCGTCAGGCTCGGGCGACATTTATGCGCGGCTGACCTGAGCCGTGAGGAGACTCCTATGATCGGCGATGTGCCACCTGCTTTGTCGGCGTTGCGGCGCCAGTGGTTCGCCGTGGCGCTCCTCTACTGCGCCGCACTGGGTGCTGGCTACGGGACGCTGGCTGCCGCCGGGTCCGATGCCCGGCGCTGGCTGCTGCTGGCCGCTGCGGCCATGTGCGTGCAGCTGGGAGTCTTGTGGTGGGCGCTGCGCTTCAACCATCCACCTGGAACAAGGACCCTATTTCCCAGCCTGGGGCTGGCCAACTGGATGACGTCGGTGCGGGGGCTGCTGGCCAGCTTGCTGGCCGGTTTTTTGCTGGGAGCCGAACCGCTGGGATGGCTGGCTTGGGCGCCTGCGGCGCTTTACATGGCCGAGCGTGTGATCGATTTTTTCGATGGGCTGGTGGCCCGCTACACCCGGCGGGAGAGCCAGCTGGGCACGATCCTGGATATGGAGTTCGACGGGCTGGGAATCTTGATCGCCGTTGGGCTGGCGATCCAGTATGGGCATCTGCCTGTCTGGTACTGGGTCTTGGGACTGGGACGCCAGCTCTTTATTTTGGGGCTTTGGATCCGCCGCCGTCTGAACTGGCCAGTGCTGGATCTGCAGCCTTCTGACCACCGCCGTCTGATCGCCGGCTTTCAGACCGGTTTTATCAGCATCATTCTCTGGCCGCTGTGGACAGACCAGGTCGCACTCTATCTCGCCTGGCTGTTTGCAGTCCCGCTGATTTTCAGCTTTGGCCGCGACTGGCTGGTGGTCAGCACCACGGTCGATGTCTCCTCAGCACACTATCAGCGGATCCGCCGGCAGACCAAAAAGGTGGTCGAACAATGGCTGCCGCCCTGTTTGCGGCTGGTCGGTGCCGGGCTGACCGTCTGGTTGGTCTGGCAGGCTGGCCTGCCCTTGCTGGCGCTGGCGGCGGCAGCCAGCCTGCTGTTGGGGGTGCTTGGCCGTGTCGGCGCCGTTTGTCTGGCGTTTCTGGCCGCCTGGCATGCGACCCAAATGGGGCTGCAGCTCGACAATGGGCTGCTGCTCTTCTGCGCAGTGGCCGTTGTCCATCTGGGCAGTGGTCGCTGGGCGGGCTGGCAGCCTGAGGAGCACTACCTGCATGCCAAACTGGGGACGCGCGCCGAGGCAGCTGCGTGACCGACGCGCTGCTGGAGTGGTCCAAACGTCAGCTCCAGCCAGTGCTGACCCAACTCTTCTGGCTGGGGGCCGCACTGCTCTTGCTCTGGTGGACGCTGGGCTCGGTCGATCTGGGGGGGGTGCTGGCCCGTCTGCAGCTGTTGGAGCCGGCGCAGCTTGCACTGCTGGCAGTCGTCAATCTGGCTGTCCTGGCTACCTTCAGCGCACGTTGGTGGCTGCTGCTGTTGGCCCAGGGGTACCGCATCGCCTATTGGCAGCTGGTCGCCTACCGGCTGGCCACCTTTGCGGTCAGTTACTTCACACCTGGCCCCCATTTTGGAGGCGAACCGCTGCAAGTATACCTGGTGGCCACACGCCATCGAGTGCCGTTGGCGGCCGCCGTCGCTGCCGTGCTGGTGGACAAGACGCTGGAGATGGCGACCAATTTCATATTTCTCACAGCCGGCGTTCTGCTGCTGGCACGTCAGCAGATGCTGGGAGGCATCGACCCTGTGCAGCTGCTGGGGGGAAGCTTGCTGCTGCTGGCGCTGCCGCTGGGCCTGTTGGCGGCCCTGTTTTTGGGGGGGCAGCCGTTGTCAGCCCTGCTGGTCGCCCTGGATCGGATGCGGGGCAGATGGGCTGCCCGGCGGGGCCGGACAGCCGGCCCGTTGTGGGCGGAGACACGCGTCGGCCTGGCCATTCGCCGCAGCGAAGCACAGAGCGTCGCCCTCTGTCGCCAGCACCCAGGGGTTGTTCTGCTGGCGGTCGGGGTTTCTGGGCTGAGCTGGCTGGCTGTGGCCGGTGAATTTTGGCTGATGACTCGGGTGCTGGGGTTGACGTTGACCTGGCCAGGCGTGGTCACGGCCCTGCTTGCCTCGCGCGTCGCCCTTCTGCTGCCGCTGCCGGCAGCAATCGGGGCTTTGGAAGCCAGCCAGGCGCTGGCCATGCAGCTGGCCGGCCAGCCACCCGCAGCTGGCCTCACACTCAGTTTGCTGATTCGGGGGCGAGATAGTCTGTTGGGGCTGGCCGGCCTCTG
>JAPLGY010000392.1 GCA_026389955.1 Caldilinea sp.
GGCGCAGGCCTGTGCCTACGCCGGCCAGGCCGGGGCCCAGGCCGCACTCCTGCTGCCAGCGGATCTGCCCAGGCTGGCTGACACCGATCTCCACCAGCTGGTCGACAGCTTTGTGAACCTCCAGACAGCTGTGCTGGCCCCCAGCCGCGATGGCGGCACCAGCGCGCTCCTTCTGCGGCTGCCCCCCCCTTTCGCCCTTTGTTTCGGACCAGAAAGCTTTCACTGCCACCGTACACAGGCGCTGGCCGCAGGATGCAGCGTCACCGTCGTCGATACCCCCAGCCTGCGCTTTGACCTCGATTCTCCCGCCGAACTGGCTGAGCTGCAGATCCGCCCAGCCCGGCTGACCGGCCGTTGAACCGGCGCCGAACACAGCAGCCGGTCAGCTGGCTCCGGTCAGCTGGCTCCGGCGGTAGTGCTCGTCGGGGCGGCTGTCGATGCGGGTCGCCTCGTTCTCGGGCATGAACGCCGGCCCGCCCAGCGCGTAGGTGCCGAGCAACGTGCGCGCCCACTTGTCGGCCATCCGGGTGATGTTGAGCGCCTCCTGCATCGTCTGGCCCAGGGCCGTGATTCCATGGTTGACCATCAACAGCAGTTTGGGCGATGCTCCGTGCGCATCCTGGTAGCGGCGCAGCTCGGCCCGCACCACTTTGGCCAGCATAAACCCTGGATCGACATAGGGGACAACCGCCGGATGGCGCCCGCAGACCACGATCCCATCTGGAAAGATCGGGCGCAGGAATGGATCGGCGCCCAGTCGCGAGCAGAGAATGGCGTTGCACGCAATCGGGTGGGTGTGTGCCACCCAGCGGGCCTGGCCTTCCGACAGACAAAGTGCGTGCATGAAGGTTTCTACCGAGGGGCGTTTCTGCTGCGGGTCGACCATCACCTGTGGCCAGAGGGCCTGCACCTCTTCTGGGGAGAGGGATTGGCGTTCGGTCAGCTCCAGGATGGCATCCAGGTGTACCTCGGTAAACCCTGCTGTGCTGATTGTGCCGAGCTGGCTGCCAGAAGCCTTGACCCAAAACGTCTTGTCGCTGGCGAGTGCGCTGGTGTTGCCTTCCCCCAGGATCGCCAGTGCGCGCTCCTCGCGCCCCAGTTCGTGTGAGAGGGTCATCAAAGACTGCAGTAGCTCGTTCATTGTTTTCTCCTTTTGGCCGGGAAAAGTTTCTTTGTCTTCTATTGTACAGGGGCAGCTACGGTGGCTCCAATCGATGGGGCGGTCAAAACAACCTCCGTGCGGTCACACAGCTTTCCTGTTCCGGGTGTGGCCTGCGCCCGTATGCAGACCCAATGGCTGCAGGAATTCAAATAGGTGACCGGGTTGACCGGACGGACAGAGTTGGATATACTGAGAAAAACTTCAACTTGAATGTCCCTCTTCTTTGTCAGCAGCAAGATCTGCCAGCGCGTTTTTCGTGCATGTTGTACAGCGGTAGAGATGGCAGCCGAGCAGGGGGGGCGGGGAAGCAGCAGTCAGAAACGGGAAGGGAGTGCAAAGATGGTCAACCAGCAAGCGGCCTATGCCCTTTTGGCCGAGCAGTTGGCGGAGCAGGGTGTCGATGTAGAGGCAGTCAAGGCTGCGCTGCGTCGCCAGCAGATTGAGACGCCCAGCTGGGGCTATGCCAACAGCGGCACGCGGTTCAAGGCCTTTGCCTGGTCGGGTGCGGCCACCACGACGCAGCAGAAGCTCGACGACGCTGCAATGGTGCACAAAATGACCGGCATTGCGCCTACGGTCGCCGTGCACATTCCCTGGGACAAGCCAGCCGACGAAGATTACCCTGCGATGCGCCAATACGCCGAAGCGCAGGGCATTGCCATCGGCGCGGTCAACCCGAATGTTTTTCAAGACGACGAGTACAAGCTAGGCTCCCTGGGCAACCCAGACCCGGCGATCCAGGAGCGTGCGCTCGACCACATCATCGAATGTTGCGAGATCATGCACAAGGTCAACAGCCGTGTGCTCAGCCTCTGGTTTGCTGACGGCACCAACTATGCAGGCCAGGATGCGCTGCGCATGCGCAAGCGCCGTTTCGAGCGGGGGTTGGAGCTGGTCAAGCCGCAGCTGCCGGCGGGCGGGCGCATGTTGATCGAGTACAAGTTTTTCGAGCCTGCCTTTTACAGCACCGATATTCCCGACTGGGGGACGGCCTACGCCTGGTCGCTCAAGCTCGGCGAGGCGGCCCAGGTGCTGGTCGACCTGGGGCACCACGCCCCAGGGGTCAACATCGAGCAGATCGTGGCCTTCCTGCTCGATGAAAACAAACTGGGCGGATTTCACTTCAACAACCGCAAATATGCCGACGACGACCTGATTGTGGGCAGCACCAACCCGTACGAACTCTTTTTGATCTACAACGAGCTGGTCGACGCCGAACTGAACGACGACCCGGCACTGCGCGACGCGGCCCGCAACGTCGCCTACATGATCGACCAGTCCCACAATATCGAAGGCAAGCTGGCGCCGATGATCCAGTCGGTGCTCAACTGCCAGGAGGCCTATGCCAAGGCGTTGATCGTGCCGCGACGCCAGCTGGCCGAGCTGCAGGGGGCGGGCGAGGTCTTGCTGGCCCACCGACTGCTCACCGACGCCTTCCGCACCGACGTCCGCCCGCTGCTGGCCCAGGTGCGCGCCGAACTTGGCGTGCCGACCGACCCGATCGCCGCCTACCTGGCGTCGGGCTACGAGAGCCACATTCGCCATGCGCGCGGCCTCGCAGCGACCAGCGGCGGGTTCCAATAATGGCCGATGCCCGCCCTGTCTTCGAAATCCAGCACGTCTCCAAGCGTTTCGACGCGACACAGGCGCTGGAAGATGTGTCGCTGACCCTCTACCCAGGCGAGGTGCACGCCCTGATCGGCGAGAATGGCGCAGGCAAATCGACCCTGATCAAAATCATGACCGGTGTCCATCCTCCCGACACCGGCACCCTGCTTATCGACGGTACCCCCAAGCGGATCGGCAACTCGCAAGAGGCCCAGTCGCTGGGCATCGCCGCCATCTACCAGGAGCCGATGGTCTTTCCTGACCTCAACGTGGCGGAAAACATTTTTATCAGCCACCGCAACCGCGGGCTCTTTGTCCATTGGGGGCAGCTCTATCGGGAGGCCGAGGCCATTCTGGCGCAGCTGGATGTGCACCTGGATGTGCGCATGCCGGCGCGCGGGCTGACCCTGGCCGCCCAACAGGCGGTCGAGATCGCCAAAGCCATCTCGCTCCACGTGCGGGTGTTGATCATGGACGAGCCGACCGCCTCTCTCTCCGCCCATGAGGTGGACCAGCTTTTCCGGATCATCGAGTCGCTGCGCCGTCAGGGGGTGGCGATCCTCTTCATCGGCCACCGGATGGAGGAAGTCTTTTACATTGCCGACCGCATCACCGTGCTGCGCGACGGCCGGCTGATCTCTTCGCAGCTGCGCGCCAGCGCTGCCGAGCTGCCCCGCCAGCGCGAACAGGTGATCCGCGAAATGGTGGGCCGGGAAGTCGGCGATTTTTTTGCCAAAAGTGCGGTGCCGCGTGGCCCGCAGCTGCTTGCGGTGCGTGACTTTGGCAAGACAGGCGTCTTCAGCGGCGTCCACTTCGAGATTCACCAGGGAGAGGTGTTGGGCTTTGCCGGCCTGATCGGGGCCCGACGCACCGATGTCGGGCTGGCGCTCTTTGGCATCGAGCCGGCCGACCAAGGGACGATCGAACTGGCAGGAAACAGGGTGCGAATTCAGTCCCCTGAACAGGCGGTCCAGCTGGGCATCGCCTACGTGACCGAAGACCGCCGCGGGCTGGGGCTGACCCTGCCGATGTCGATTGCGACCAATATCACACTTCCCACCTTGCGCCGCTACCTGAGCACCTTCGGGCTGGTACGGCGAGTGGAAGAACAGCAGACCGCCGAGGAGTACCGGGCCAGGCTGATGATTCGCACCCCCTCGGTGGATCTGGAAGTCGGTAAACTGTCAGGGGGGAACCAGCAGAAGGTGATGTTGAGCAAGTGGCTCAACGCCCAGCCCAGGCTGCTGATCCTCGACGAGCCGACCCGGGGGATCGATGTGCGTGCCAAGGCCGAGGTGCACCACATCGTCAGCGACCTGGCCGCCCAGGGGTTGGCGATCCTTCTCATTTCCTCCGATCTGCCCGAGGTGCTGGCCATGAGCGATCGCGTGCTCGTGATGCGCGAAGGGCGGCAGATGGGCATTTTCAGCCGCAGCGAAGCGACACAGGAGCGTGTGATGACGGCAGCGATGGGGCAGCACGACCCAATCTCCCAGGCGGTGCAGCCATGACCTGGCTGCGCCGTCGTTTTCAGCCCGAACAGATCCGCGAGCTGGTGCTGCTGGCCCTCATTCTTGGAATCCTGCTCTTTTTTGGCACCCAGATCGAAAACTACTTTTCCCCACGCACCTTCACCCGCATCTCCACCAGCGTGGCCGTGGTCGCCATTGTGGCGGTCGGCCAGACCCTGGTCATTCTGACCCGCAACATCGACCTGTCGGTCGGCTCGATCGTCGGCTTTACGGCCTATGTGGTCGGCACCTTGCTCACCCTCCAAAACGACCTGCATCCTGGGCTGGCGGTGCTGCTGGCCGTAGGGCTGGGTGCAGCCCTGGGCGCCTTCAACGGGCTGCTTGTGGCCTATGGAAAAATTCCGGCGATCATCGTCACCCTGGGGACGCTGGCGATCTACCGAACGCTGCTGGTCGAGATCTCGGGGGCGCGCAGTGTCGTCACCAATGAACTGCCCCGTTGGTTGGTCAACCTGCCGCCGGTGAACGCATTTTCGATCGGAGAGCTCGACATCCGGCTGCTGTTTTTGATCGCACTGCTCGTGGTGGTGTTTTTCCAGCTGGTGGTCAGCTACCTGGGGTGGGGGAGACGGCTCTATGCGATCGGCTCCAACCCGGATGCGGCTCGCATTGCCGGGTTTCCGGCCCAGCGCATTGTGCTGACCGCCTTTGTGCTGAGCGGCGCCCTGGCCGGGCTGGCCGGCTTTGTCTTTCTGGCCCGTTTTGGCAACATCACCGTGGTGGCTGGTCTGGGCATCGAGCTGGAATCGGTGGCCGCCGCTGTGGTGGGAGGGGTCAACATCAACGGGGGGCTTGGCTCGCCGCTGGGCGCATTCCTGGGCGCCGTGCTGATCGACATCATCGACAACAGCCTGATCCGCTGGCTGGCGATCAGCGAGTTCTGGCGCAACGCGCTGTTGGGTCTGCTGATTTTGCTGGCTGTGGCGACCGACACCATTGTCATGCAGCGTCTGCGCAGCCTCTGGGCGCGCCAGGAACTGCGGCTGGCCGCCCGTCGGCTGACAGAAGAGAAGGAGGAGAGCAACCGTGCAGCTTAGGTGGAAATTCGTGCAGCGCTGGGAAGGGTTGCTGGCGCTGCTGCTGGCCGTCATCGTCGTCTACAACGCGGTCAGCACCCCCGGCTATCTGACTGTCGGCAACTGGGTCAACCTCTTTCAGCTGTCGATCGAGAAGATCATCGTGGCGCTGATCATGACCTTTATCATCATCAATGCCGAGATCGACCTTTCGGTCGCCTCGGTGATGGGGTTCAGCGCCTGCATGGCTGGCTTTTTGTACGCAGGCGGGTTGCCGATGGAAGGGGCGCTGGGGATGGCGCTGCTGGCCGGGGTCGCTGCGGGGCTTTTCAACAGTTTCTGGATAGGCGTCGTGGGGCTGCCTTCGCTGGTGGTCACCCTCTCCGGCCTGATCGGCTACCGCGGGCTGGCCTACGTGCTGCTCGAAGACCGCTCGATCGGCAGCTTCCCCGACTGGTTCAACCGCCTGGGCCAGCAGCCGTGGGTCGGCCCATTTCCGTTCGCCATGATCGTGTTCTTTGTGTTGCTGGTCTTTGCGATTATTATTCTGCAATACTCGGGTTTTGGCCGCTATGTCTTTGTGATCGGCAACAACCAGGCCGTGGCCCGCTATTCGGGGGTGCGTGTCCAGCGCACCAAGATGATCCTCTTTGTGGTTTCGTCGACCCTGGCTGCGCTGGCTGGCCTGCTGTATGCGGCCCGGCTGGGTGCCGTCCGCGGAGATATCAGACCGGCGTGATCGGTGCGCTTTTGATTCTCTCGGTGCTCGTGCCCAACCTGGCGGCGGCTGTGCGGGCCCGCTGGAGCCAACGCCGCCTGCGCAGCAAGCCGGCAGCCGAACTGGGCAGGTAGATGTCGATCAAAGATGTGGATACCCGCGGCGACGCGTGTTCGTTTTACTGTTTACCAACCGTATTCAAGGAGAAAAAACCATGCACAAGACAAGAATGATGGTGCTGGGTCTGCTGCTGGTCGCTGGCCTGGTGCTGGCTGCCTGCGCAGCGCCCGCCGCCGCCCCGGCTGCCCCGGCGGAAGAAGCCGCCGCCGAAGCGACCGAAGCCCCGGCTGAAGAGGCCGCCCCGGCTGAAGAGGCTGCTGCCGAAGCGACCGAAGCCCCGGCCGAAGAGGCCGCTGCCAGCGGGGATGTGGTCAAGGCCACCCCAGGCCAGTCGGTGGAGATGGTGTTGATGCCTAAGTTCCTGGGCATTCTCGTCTTCGACCAGGCCAACCAGGGCGCGCAGGAAGCCCACGCCGAACTGGGCAACCCCGCCGGACTGCAGTTCCTGGGACCGACCCCAGAAAACAGCGTGGCCGGGCAGATCGAAATCGTCACCAACGCCGCTACCCAGGGCGTGCAGGCGATCATGATCTCCAACAACTCCGGCGACCAGATCGCCCCAGCCGCCCAGGCTGCCCGCGACGCCGGTATGACCGTCGTCACCTGGGATTCTCCAATCCCCTCCGGAGAGGGCGAACAGCTCTTCGTGGCGCAGGTAGACTTTGCCGAGACCGGCAAGGTCATGGCTGACATGGCGATGTCCATCCTCGGCGCGGAGGGCGGCAAGTTCGCCATCCTCTCTGCCTCGCCGGATGCAGCCAACCAGAACGCCTGGATCGCCTCGATGCAGGAGACCCTCAAGGACCCGACCTACGCCAACCTTGAACTGCTCGACATCGTCTACGGCAACGACCAGTCCGAAGATTCCTACAACCAGGCGCTGGCTTTGATCGACAAGTACCCTGAGATGGAGCTGATCATGGCCCCGACCTCGGTCGGTATCGTGGCGGCGGCCAAGGCTATGCAGGATGAAGGCCTGTGCGACACCGTCAAGGTCTCTGGTCTGGGCCTGCCGGCTGAGATGCTCGACTACACCCTCAACGGCTGTGCACCCGAGTTCGCGCTCTGGAGCTTTGTCGACCTCGGCTACACCACCTACTATGCCTCCTACCTGCTTGCTACCGGTGCCCTGCAGGGTGCTGAAGGCGAGACCTTCGAGGCTGGTCGGATGGGCAGCTACACGATCGAGAAAGACCCGACACGCGAAAATGGCCTGCGCATCGTGATGGGCCCCTTCACGGTCTACAACGCCGAAAACGTCGAGGCAGCTGCCAAGTAAGCAGCTTGCCTTTGCCGGAGGAAAAGACGCCGTGCACGACAGTCCCGGGTTCATTGTGGATCCGGGACTGTTGCTGCCAGCAGGCGAAAATGCCCTGCCGCAGGGCGGTTAGAGGAGGAGCATGTGCCGATGGCTGCGTCCATTCTGGCGGTGAGCCGCCAATTTTTTCAAGAGATCCTGCTGCCCATCCTGCAGCGCGATTTTGCCGAGGAGACTGCCCAGAGCGCGTTTGGCATCTTCGGATATGGGTCGGAGGTGATCGGGATGGAGGACGCCTACTCGAGTGACCACCACTGGGGGGTGCGCGTCAACGCGGTGATGCCCGACGCGCTCTACCTGGCGCGCGGCCAGACGATCGCCCAGGCGGTGATCCCGCAGCTGCCCGAGCATTTCCAGGGCTACGACGTGCGTGCCGGTTTTTCAGGGGGGACCGGGCTGTCGATCACCGGGTTGGAAAGCTATCTCAAAACGACGATCGGGATCGACCATGCGCCGCAGAGCGACGCCGAATGGCTGGCCGCTCCGGAAGAGGACATTCTCCATCTGGTCAACGGGGAGGTGTGGCTGGACAGCAGCGGGCGTTTCTCTCAGATTCGCGCCCAGCTGCAGGGCTACTACCCCGAACCGGTGCGGCTGCGTCGGATTGCCCACTGGTGCCGTTATTTTTCGGGGATGGGCAGCTATGCTCTCAAACGCGCCCTTTTGCGCGACAACGAGTACTACGCCACGATCACCTTTGCTCGTTCCGTGCGCTGGGCTGTCCAGCTGGCTTTTATGTTGGAAAAACAGTACTGTCCCTACGACAAGTGGACCTATGCGTTTTTCCAGCGACTGCCCCGCCTCTATGCACCTCTGGCACCATGGGTCGACGAGGCGCTCCGTCTGGCTACGCCGTGGCCGCGCAAGCTGGAACTGCTCCACCACATGGCCGACGTGCTCGACCAGTTTCTGGTCGCCGACGGCATCATTCGTCCCCACCCGGCCTTCGCCGAACACCCTTCCTCTGGCTACCGACTGCTGGAGCATGCCTACGCTGAGATTCTGCACCAGCTGCCGGAAACGCTGCGGGGGATAGTGCCGGTCTGGGAACAGGTGCACTGGGAAGCCAACCACAGCCAATATGTGGCTGGGCTGGAGCTGCCGACGTGGGACGGGCTGCTCAACCTGCGGCCGGCTTAGTTCACGGCTGGTTCAGCCGGAGCTGGTAGAGCGCTTCCACTTCGGCCTGCAGCTGACGGGCCGCAGTTTCGGGCGTCAGCTCGCCCGCCACAATCTGCTCGATGACCTGGGGCAGGAGCAGGCGGGCCTCGACTACGCCGATCGTCGCCTTCTGGGCCAGCGAGTAATCGGGGCGCAGCACCCAGCTTTTCATCGTGGCAAAGCCGTTGGCGATGTGGCCCAGGGTCGCAGGGGAGTAGACCGCAAAGATCGGGCTGGAGGTCGACCAGGCTTCGAGCGCACTCTCGAGCACAGGCACCTTGCCGAGTGGAGCAGTGGCCAAGATGTCGAGATAGCCCTCCTGCAGAAAGAAACGGGCGACATCCTGGGCTGCAGGCTCGGCACCGGCCAGGAAAGATAGAGTTTCCAACCTGCCGTACGACGCCGTCCCGTTCGGGCCGGTCAGGCTGGAGGTAAAGCCTGTCTTGGCAGGCAAGTCTTCCACGGCGATCTCTACCTTGCCGCCGTCGGCATTTTCTGAACCCTCGACCAGATCATCCATGATGTAGGTGCTGTAAAAGAGCATGGCGGTGTCGCCCAGCTCATAGCGCTCGCGGGCACTGTACAGATCCTTGGGGCCTGGGGGCGAACAGCGCTGC